>NZ_JAVRBM010000051.1:0-61412 GCF_034531255.1 Nostoc sp. ChiQUE01b
TTAATGAGTCTTTGATACTCGTTAATCCACCTCAGAACTCCGTTAATGAGTCTTTGATACTCATTAATGAAGCTATGAACTGCACTCTTTTATTTCCTGCCCCATGCCCAATGCCCAATGCCCAATGCCCCATGCCCTATGCCCCAATTTTATTTGTGTCAATGTCAAATTTGCTGGCGATCGCTTCTATGATTTTTTGCTCAGGTGCTGTAATCTGATTATCAAGCTGGGCAATTTTGTAACATTGAGCCAACAAGGGTATGGCAAAGTCACGATTCAGTTGATTGAGCAATACATTTAAAGGCTTGGGCGATTTGATATTTTGGGCAATGGCATCCAAGGAAGTGGGACTGAGGTTTAAAGCTTTTAATTCTGGTAAAATTTCTTGCCAAGTCTTTTCTGGATGACTAGCTAGGATCATGTGAACTAAGATTTGATCCATGAGGGCTTGTTGAGCGATCGCAGTTTCTAGATACTTTTCACTTTCGGCTTTTAATGTTGCCAATGTCTGTGGCGATGCCAGGGAAGTTGATTCATCCAGCTTGGCTTCATAAAATCGACAAGCAGCATACCCCAATGAATAGATCATCGTTGCATTGGAACTAGCTCCAATAACTGCACCCGCCAAGGGCACATTTCGCAGCAAGCCTAACCCCGCAGCTTTCAACAAACGCCCTCCACCCAAAGCCAACCCAAAAATTGCTAAAATTTCACCTTTCCGAGCAGGATCTTTTAAATCTAGCCCGTAGACAGATGCAATTTGATAAAGCATTTCTGACTGCAATTTTGTTGTTGCGGTTAAATCAATTGCCAACAATGCCACTGCTATTCCTGGCAAAAAACTAGTAGCTAATCCAACCGTGGCTGCTTTAGTTGCTTTTTCTACCATGATTCGGTGAGCAAGCTGGCTGGGTGATTCATTTGGATACTGTTTCTTGAGTTTGTTTACTGCCGCTTCTGCTTGTTCCAAATCAACAAGGTTAGTATCGCTAATCAGCCAATTAAGATTTAATACTCCAGATAGTTTTCTAATCAGCCAATTTTCGCTGAGGCGATTTACAACCTGACCGCTGCTTTGAGTTGTTTGCTCAATGAATTTGTGTGTTTCTTTCGCTGTCGCTTCTCCCACCCCTATTACTGTGTCTAAAACTGCTTGGCCAGTCTCAGCAACAGTTTTAATCAAAGACTCTACTATAGACGGTTCATTTTCTATTGATGATTGAGCCGGAATTCCTATTTCTGAAGTTTTTCTGGGTGAATTAACTAATTTATTTACTTCTCTTTCTTGGGGTTTATCTGCCATTGCTTACCACCATCTTGTAAAGCCTCTCTGTTTAAACTTGTAGCGAAGTTTGAGGGGCTTGACATCTCCCCACAAGTACAAGTTATAGATCAACAATTCCTATGACGCTTTTACCGAAAGTGACCTAACTCCCATAAAATAATCGCGTTGAGTATGGCGTTGAAATGGTCAATCTAGATACAGGCACTGTGTTTGCGTTTATTTCTGAAGGCTCACCTGTGCGCTATGAATTACGACAATATGTACAAGGGCAACAAATGGTAATTACTCAAACAGCGTTGAAAGAAGTTACTGATATTATTCAATGGTCAGGCGGAGTATTAGAACAGGCGAGATCAAGTAGATTACTGCAAAGATTAAACATTATACCTGACAATCCCTCAACTGTAGCCCTAAACTTACAGCCGACTAGGAGTTTGGGGACAAATGATATCATCATTCTAGGAACAGGGAATCAGTTAGGAATTGTGACAATGACAGCAGATGCTAAAGCGGTCAGAGCAGCACTTTCTCAGGGTGTAAAGTTCAATGTGTATATCCATCTGCCTCGCCCTTTAAGAGGAAACTAATCATGCAAATTACTATTGCACCTTATCTGTTGAGTACCTATAAGCTGATTCAGTGTGCTTTTCCCAATGGAATAGAAACACAATACTATTTACCATTGTTGGCATTGCTTTATGATGAAATGTCAGATCGAAACTTAGCAGAAATTGTAGCTCACTACACAACAAAGCATTATGGCGTTGTTCTAAATGATGTGTATCGTGTGAAAACAACTGATGTGCCAAAGGCTGAAGCTATTGACAAGGTGAAACAGCGTTTGCTTGTTTGTGGTTATGAAGAGTGGCTCAAAGAAGCTGAAAGTTAGATGGTGGATATATAGTAAGTTAATTACCCTATCCTCTCGCCTCTAGCTCCGTACCCATATCAGCTTTCCTTTCTAAAAAGTCGTTATCCTTAAGAATCTTATAGAGATTAGTATCTTGCTCTAGCAAACAGGCGTGTCCGCAATTGGGCAACACTACAATCTTGTTATTTGGTAAGATGTTCCCTATCCGGTTTACTTCACTTACAGAAGGCAAAAGGCGATCGCTAGCACCAGCAATCAACAAAACTGGTTGAGTTAAACGCCTTAACTTTTCCTCATCAACATGAAACTCTCGCAGTAAAGACAACCGCCAAAGAACAGTTTCTTCCGGGACAGAACGCATAGTTTTTAGCAAATCGTGGCGATCGCTTTGAGAAATGCGTGATAAAGATGCTAAAAATGGCAACAAGCCTAGTGCGCCAACATCATACAATCCTGATGGTACTAAGTAAGTTAGTTGGGATGCCCAACTTAACCAAGGGCGAAGCTGAAAGGCTGAAGCTGGGTTAATTAAGATAATTCGCTTAAATAGATGGGGTGCTTGGATTGCCACTTTCATTGCCAAGCAACCACCAAAGGACTCACCACACAGGTAAACTGGTCTGTGAGAGCTTTTTTCTAATTCGGCGTCGATCAAGTCCAATACACTCTTAGTAAGCACATCCCAACTGTTAAGGTCTTTCCGGGGGAGCGCCAAACAACGGACATCAAAGCCAATTTCTAATCCTGCGGTTTGCGATCGCAATAGTTGACCAGTTCCATCCATTCCTGGCAAATATACCAATAGCGGATACTCTGGCTGTACTCGTTTAGGAGTAAGAAAACAAGGGTTTAGCTCAACTTCTGTGATAGTCATTGGTCATTTGTCATTGGTCATTTGTCAATGGTATAAAACTTTTGGACTGCTGATTGTTGCTTTTATGAGCTTCGGTACTTTTGAGCAAAAACAAAAAAGTCTCGGAACAAGCTACTGAAAGTCGTGGAGACAATCCAAAATTCAAAATCGAATAGCTTTAATAGCAACCTTGACGCAGTAAATTGCTAATTTCGCTGTGACAGTGTTCTGTCAGTTCAGCCACAACAGTTCTGGCCTGTTTGCCATGATATTTTTTCTGATGTTGGGGCGTAATCCAATAAGGACGACCGATTAACACTGCAACCCGACGATAAATTACCAAAGGATGCCAACCACTTTGCTTAAATAAAGGTTCTGAAGGGTCGAATACACTCAAAAGTCTTAATGGGAAGCCATTAGTGTTTACTTCTTCTAAGGAAGCGATCGCGATCGGCAAAATAGCTAAATCTTGCACATTGGCTCGTAATGCCAAATGGGCAAATCCCCGCTGAAACTCACCCACCTGGTTGGGCTGAGTAAATTTCACCATTGGTGCAGTCCCTTCTGGAAATACTCCCACCATTTGCTTGGACTGCAATAGCACCTGTGACTGCGAAAAAAAGCTTTGCTGGCGGTTTTGAGTTTCTTCCAAGGGAAAACACCCCAATTGACCGGTGACAATCTCCCGCATGACTGGTACTTGTCCCATGTAGTGATGGCAAGCAAAGCGAATCGGACTTGATAACGCCGCCATTAAAATCAGTGCATCCATAAAGCTGCGGTGATTGCTGACTACCAAGACGCTTGCATCTTGGGGAATGCGGTCTTCGTAATAGCGGAACATTTGCGTTGAGAATGCCGCCACCAAAGCGCGAGAAATCTCTAGGGGGCTATTTCCACTCATACCTAATCAATATATCTTCCGGTAAATATGGCAGTTTGTCTTAATTTAATTTTTACATTTCTTTACTATTGCCATGACCGTCTTAAGATAGAAATATCTAATCTACCAAAGCAACTAGATTTTCTGGGTTCTCAATTATGTATTCTTGAACACAAGAATATTTAATAGAAACTATTGAAAAAAATTATGATTAGTTAATTTCCACTTTTAGGTAAAAATGAGTTTAATTGATGCATATTACCAAACAATTTTTGACCAGATAAATTTGCTAGTATTGAAGATATTATCGAAAAAAATGGTAATCATGTTGTATAATTGCGTGGCTTTGCCGCCAAAAGCTAAGATGTAAAACGTTTTAATAAGTTAATTTTTATTTTGTATGAATCTAGTGAATAAAAAAGAATTGACATTTGCGCTGACCACACCCCTATATTATGTAAACGATGTCCCTCATATAGGCAGTGCTTACACGACGATCGCAGCCGATGTAGTGGCGCGATTTCAGAGGCTACTGGGACATCAAGTATTACTAATTACAGGTACAGATGAACATGGGCAAAAAATTCAGCGATCGGCAGAAAGTTTAGGGAAAGCGCCACAAGAATTTTGTGATGAAATTGTCCCTAGTTTCGTGAGTTTATGGCAATTATTAGACATTCAATACGATCGCTTTAGTCGGACTACTGCGGCTCGTCATCAAGCGATCGTTAAAGAATTCTTTGAGCGAGTCTGGGAATCTGGTGATATTTACCAAGGACAACAACAAGGCTGGTACTGTGTATCCTGCGAAGAATTCAAAGAAGAACGGGATCTGCTAGAAGGCCACCGTTGTCCAATTCATACTAACAAAGAAGTGGAGTGGCGAGACGAACAAAACTATTTTTTTCGCTTATCCAAATATCAAACTAAGCTGACAGAATTTTATCAATCTAAACCGGATTTTATTCAACCAGAAAGTCGGCGCAACGAAGTCCTCAGCTTTGTCAATCAAGGACTGCAAGACTTTTCTATTTCACGAGTTAATTTAGATTGGGGTTTTCACATACCAATCGATCCCAAGCACACCCTCTATGTCTGGTTTGATGCCCTGCTGGGTTATGTCACAGCATTACTAGAACCAGATGCAGAACCAACTTTAGCAAATGCTTTAGAAACATGGTGGCCAATAGACCTGCACCTAATTGGTAAAGATATTCTGCGCTTTCATGCAGTTTACTGGCCAGCAATGCTCTTATCAGCTGGCTTACCCTTGCCAGAGAGAGTCTTTGGGCATGGCTTTTTGACCAAAGATGGTCTCAAGATGGGCAAAAGTCTGGGTAACACCCTTGATCCTGTGGCATTAGTTAAAAGCTATGGTAGTGATGCCGTTCGTTATTACTTCCTTAAGGAAATCGAATTTGGCAAGGATGGAGATTTTAATGAAGTTAGGTTCATTAATGTTCTGAATGCAGATTTGGCAAATGATTTAGGTAATTTGCTCAATCGCACTTTGAGCATGGTGAAAAAATACTGTGCTGAGAATAAAGTACCATCAATCGGCAATGAAGGAATTCCTGACGAAAATCCTTTAAAAAAAATTGGCTTACGTCTAGGGGAACATGTAAAACATGCATATAAAGAGCTAGCCTTCAGTCAAGCCTGCGAGGCCATCCTTTCATTGGCGCAAGCCAGTAATAAGTTTATTGATGAACAAGCTCCTTGGACATTATATAAACAGGGACAGCAGGAGTCAGTGGAAAAGGTTCTCTACGCAGTTCTAGAATCAGTTAGACTAGCAGCTTATCTGCTATCCCCAATTATTCCGAACATTAGTAGCGATATTTATCAGCAGCTGGGCTTTGGAATAAATTTTAACGATCAAAAACAAAGTTCAGTTAATGCTCCTTTTGCCATCCATGCTAAATGGGGGCTACTATCGAGCAAACAACAGTTGGGTACACCCCAACCGATTTTTAAGCGAATAGAACCCCCGAAAAACGATTAGTCCTTATCAAACTCTGATTTTGTTCAATTTTTTTATTTTCTCACAAAATTTATCGTGGCTCAATTTAAATTAGCCGCGGAACATTTTCATAAGCCGCTGTGACTAGCATCTAAAAGTTGGAATTTGTATCAAAAATAACAGAGATAAAAATTGAGGTATCACAATGATGTTGAATAATTTGGAAAACGATTCAATATTTACGCCAGAACAAGTTTTGGAGAATCGGGGTAGGGTCGCCATATTTATTGATGGCTCAAATTTATTTTATGCTGCACTGCAACTAGGGATTGAAATAGATTACACGAAGTTATTATGTCGATTAACAGGAGGTTCTAGATTACTGCGTTCTTTTTTCTACACTGGTGTAGACCGGACAAACGAGAAGCAACAGGGATTTCTGCTGTGGATGCGTCGCAATGGCTATCGAGTCATTGCTAAGGATTTAGTCCAACTACCAGATGGCTCGAAAAAAGCTAACCTGGATGTAGAAATAGCAGTAGACATGATGGCACTAGTAGATTCTTATGATACCGCAGTTTTAGTTAGCGGTGATGGGGATTTGGCTTATGCAGTAAATTCAGTCAGCTATCGTGGCGTGCGGGTAGAAGTAGTGAGCTTGCGTTCGATGACCAGCGACAGCTTAATTAATGTAAGCGATCGCTACATTGATTTAGAAGCCATCAAAGAAGATATTCAAAAAACCCCTCGCCAAAGCTATCCATACCGACCGTTATCTGGGATCGGTTTTTTGGAAGACCCCAGAACTAGTGATGGACACCTAGAAATCCAAGAATAATGGCGTATCAATTTCATAAAAGAGGGAGATGGGGAAAGAGAAAAATTCCAAATTTCTCCTCCACTCCCTCCTTTCTTGTTTTACCTTTGACCTTTTTATTGGTATTTGGTTTAGTTGCCTGCGGGGGCAAATCCCCCCCAGCTTCCCAACAAAACACTGCGGATTCATCCGATCGAGATAGTAATTTGACTTTCTTTGATGTCACCCTAGAACAAGCAGATGAAGTGGGAAGACCAATTTGGAAAGTCAGGGCTAAAACCGCAAAATACACCAAAGAAAAACAAATTGGTCAGGCTGAAAGTCCTTATGGTGAACTATATCAAGATGGTAAAATTGTTTACCAAATTAAGGCAGATGTAGCAGACATTGACCAAGATGGAAAGCAGTTGTTTCTAAAAGGTAAGATATTTGCCACAGATCCTAATAATGGAATTGTGTTGCAAGGTAATGAATTAGAATGGCGTCCTAAAGAAGATTTGTTAATTGTTCGTAACAAGATTAACGGCACCCATAAAAAACTACAAGCAGTAGCGCAGGAAGTGCGAGTTAAAACCCGCGAACAGCGGATGGAATTTTCTGGAGGAGTAGTAGCAAATTCTATTGATCCCCAGATGCAAGTGAGAACTGAACATTTAATCTGGAATATTAAAGAAGAAAAACTGATTGGCGATCGCCCCCTAGAAATTGATCGCTACAAAGATAATAAAATTAGCGATCGCGGTAAGGGAAATTCTGCCGAAGTCAACTTAAAAACAAAAATTGCCACTGTCCAAAAAAATGCTCAACTAGAATTACTAGACCCACCATTGCAAATAGCTAGTAACTCTATGACCTGGAACATGAACGCAGAAACTGTCACCACAAACTCACCGACGCGAATGTTCCAGCGTGCCGAAAATGTTACAGTGACAGCTAATCAAGGTGAAATGAAAATACCACAAAAAACCGTTTATTTAACAGGTAATGTCAACGCCGTTGGTCAGCGTCGCCAGTCTCTAAGATCCAATACACTAACTTGGTATTTAGATAATAAGTTAGTTGAAGCTCAGGGAAATGTTGTTTATCGACAAATTGACCCACCATTAAATTTTGTGGGTGAAACAGCAGTTGGTAATCTGCAAACAGAAAATATTCTTGTCAAAGGTGGCAATTCTAGCGGTAGGGTAGTAACGGAGATTATTCCTCAAGAAAGAGCCAAACGTCAGTAGTAAAGTTAGGGTGAATGGGGCCCACCTTCACCCAGAAATTTTGGGTTGGTCGAGTACTAGACTAGGATCTTAGTAATACAAGTCTTTTGATAGCCTATGAATGGATCAAACCGATTAGGTAAGGAATCCTTGCCAACATCCCAGCAAGTAGAACATTCCCACCATCACGATACAGACCACGAGCATACAGATCGTACTCATGGAACTGGAGAGTCAGCTCATCCTCATATCCATAGTGAAGAGTCTTTACGGCGAATTGTCAATCGATTATCGCGTATAGAAGGACATGTTCGAGGTATTAAGTCAATGGTGCAGCAAAGTGCCCCTTGTCCTGATGTTCTACTGCAAATTGCCGCAGTGCGAGGCGCATTAGATCGGGTAGCACGAATTGTTTTGGATGAACATTTAACTGAGTGTATTGGTAGAGCTGCACAAGAGGGTAATATTGACATTGAAATTAAACAGTTAAAAGCTGCTTTAGATCGATTTTTACCTTAAAAATTAAAAAAATAATGTACAAGACATTTGCAAAATTGCTGATGCACTAGCAGCGATATATCAAAATTTAATAGTGCATTGTGACATTCACCCCGGCAACATCATATTGAGAACTTGTAGACAACCTATTTTATAGACTTGCCCTCGTTTAGTCGTAGAAAAAGTGAACAAGGTAAAAACTTTTTTCATCAGATAATATGCTGTGGAATGACGAAGGTTTTAGCTAGACTATGATCCTAAAAAACTATCAATTTCATTATTCTTTAATTGGAACTTTAGATAAACCACTAATTCTTTTTTTGCATGGCTTCATGGGTAACATTGATGAATTTGATGAAGCCATAAAATTACTATTTAACGAATTTTCTTATTTAACACTTGACCTCCCAGGACACGGCAAAACTCAAGTTTTGGGTGAGGAGGAATACTATACAATGGCAAACACTGCTCATGCTTTAATCAACTTACTGGATGAGTTAAAAATTGCTAAGTGCTTTTTAGTTGGTTATTCAATGGGTGGAAGATTGGCTTTATACCTAACCCTGCATTTTCCAGAACGTTTTCATAAAGTTGTGCTAGAGTCAGCTTCTCCAGGTTTACCAACAGCACCAGAACGATTAGAACGGATTAAACTTGATACACAAATAGGTAGAAAATTAACAAGAATTTTTGAAAAAAATGATTTTGCTGCTTTTCTATCAAATTGGTATAATCAGCCGATTTTTGGTTATATAACAAATCATCCAGAATACGATCGCATGATAGAAAGTCGGTTGCAAAATAATCCACAGGAATTAGATAAATCTCTGCGCTTTATGGGTACTGGATGTCAACCTTCCTTATGGGAAAAGCTACAATGCAATACAATTACCATGCTTTTACTAGTCGGTGAATACGACCAAAAATTTATATCTATTAATACAGAAATGGCTAAAATATGTGAATTTGCTCAGATAAAAATAATTAGTAATGCTGGACACAATATCCACTTTGAAAATACTTTGGCATTTGTGAAAAATATCAAAAGTTTTTTGTCCGCAGCAAGTTAAAAATTAGGATAATCTTACTACTTTTTTACTGCCTTGCTAGAAGGAGTAGGGGATGGTGGCAAATTTGGGGCTGTTGGTTGTTTAGCTGCGCTTAATTCTTCTTGCAACATTTTCTGATAAACTTTAGGCAAAGAGTTACTAACAGAATTAGTCTCTATGCCATATCCTAGACTTGTCCAAGTGGGAGAGAGTCGCCGCAATACATCATTTAACTTTCCTTGACGCAACAGTTGCGAAATATTAATTCCCCAAACTTTAGAATCATTTAACCAACGGTAAACTACTACATCTTGATATTCTGCTTCAAAACTATAAGTAGTCCAAAACATCATCTGCATCGGCTTTGGGTGATAACGAGGGGCTAAACGATACCAAGTAATGTTAATAATTTGATATCTGCCAGCAGCAGTAGAACAATTACCTGTGTTGGGACCTGTAACAATTGTGACGCATATCTCAGGATGTCGGCTGAGGTCGTTGACTTGCTGTCCACCGTATAACAGCGAATAGGGACGATTTCCACTAGCCTCACTTGCCGAGATGGTTCGCATTAAAGCGCGGATATAAGGGTCGCCCTGTTTCATCACCAAAGGCGGCTGTTTACTTTCAAAGATGGGATCGGAAGGCGATCGCAAGTCTCCAATATACCATTGCAACAAATACACAAAGCCGAGAAGCGCGGCTATTGGGCCAATAAGTTTTTCAACACCTTTGAATTCAAAGCCTTTCAGAGTCTGACTCCTTCAAATTCACTCTCTTTGCTAACAAAAATCATCGACGAACTGATTCGAGTAAAGTTCACACCTGATTGTTAGTTATTATTTCCGGTTTGCTCATTTTTTTAGGAATTAGCAAAAAACAGTATAAATACAGAAGTTTGTAAGTAACTGAGGTACAAAATGCAGGACTCACGCATCAAATATAAAGAGTTTCTACCTCCTGGCTCAAAACCCGTAGCTTTGTACTTCATGCAAAAGAAAACTACTGTAAGTATAACAAGTGAGATATAGCAATCCTAAATCATTCGTGAAAAGTTAGATCCCCGACAACTTTTACGAAGTCGGGGATCTGGACACCGAGAATTTTCACAAATCAGATAGGATTGCTATATTCGCAAAAATCTCGACTAAGTATAAATTCAATTGCTTTTGGTAAGAATTGCTTCCTGACTCAAATCGGGCAATAAGTCGAGACAGCGTCTTCGCAAAGGTTTCGATTTAAGTTGACACCGATGCACATCTGTGGTGCCCTACGAAAGGTCTATATTACCACCGATTGAGAACTGCGATCGGGGAGATTGGGTAATTAATGAGTCTGCTCCAGCCCCACATCAACTTCGTATCTTAAAATACCAGGAATTTCCTGAAGACACTGTAGATAACAAATGTTACTGTGGCCTAGTTGAAAACCAAGAGGCAGATAGCCTTTACCAATATTGAATCTGCTTTGTGTTTTTACACAATAGTCATAGTCATGGGCACAATATTCAAGTAGCTTGAAATATGAAAATCACTCGTATTCACCACCAGTTTGAAAAACTATGGTTAACCGTTTTACTTCCGTGAGTACTGCTCTCACACTTAAGGTAGTTGGAATAATCTGCATTTTGTCCTTTTTCGTTGACTTTTTGATTCTGTTGTTACCCTTTCAACCCACCGATCGGGTATGGCAAATCAATTTGGGAACCGCGCTCGTCGATCGAGGAATTGTTCCTCTAGTCGGTTTGGGGCTTCTATTTGCTGCCTATTGGATTGAGAATGCTGATGCAGCAAGCGATCGCCCCCAAGGCATCGATTTAAGATTTCCTGCCGCGATTATCTCCAGTATTTTAGGGTTGATGTTCTTGCTGATTTTTCCCCTGCACCTAAATAACGTCAATCAAGCCAAGACTCAAACACTCAACCGAATCACCCAAGAAGCAGACCAAGCAGAAAATCAACTGAACACTCGGTTATCGCAATTGCAAGCACAATTGAATACTGATCAAGGAAAAGCGCAACTAGATCAGCTGCGAAACCAAACCAAAGCTCAGTTTAGTGAAATCCTCAAAGATGACCAAAAATATAAGCAAGCAATTGAAAGCCCTCAAATTCCTGCAAATATAAAAGAGTTACTGAAGAAGGCTAAAACAAATCCCCAAGTACTTGACAAAGCTATCGAACAACAAACAGATATTCAAACGCTGCAAACTCAACAACTGAGCCAACTTCGCCAGCGCCGAGACGAAGCACTCAAACAAGCTAAAGATACTGCTTGGAAGTCTGGACTGCGGATTGGTATTAGCAGTTTGCTATTGTCCATTGGTTACATTATCATCGGCTGGACAGGCTTAAGAGGTAGGGGTGCTGTACAAGGTGGTAAACCTAGAGCTGCCGCACGCTAATCCACTATTGGCATGGCAGTAAGACGTATCCAAAAATTATTGAAGGATTATACTGCCATGCGGCTAATAGCTAATAACAATAAAAAGACAATTATCACTGAGTAAAATCGCTATAAATCTTGAGTAATGTTCTCAATTTACATACTGACATATAACGAAGAACTAGATATTGCTGCTTGTATCGAATCGGCGATGTTATCAGATGACATCATTGTTGTGGATTCATGCAGTAGCGATCGCACTATGGAAATCGCCAGTCGCTATCCCATCCGCGTCGTCCAACACGCTTTTGAAAGCCACGGACGCCAACGCACCTGGATGTTAGAGTCTATTCCCCCGAAGCATCAATGGGTTTACATTCTCGAGGCTGACGAGCGTATGACACCAGAACTGTTTGCGGAATGCGAAAAGGCAAGTCAGAATCCAGATTACATCGGTTACTACGTGGCTGAACGCGTCATGTTCATGAATCGTTGGATTCGCTACAGCACACAGTATCCCCGTTACCAAATGCGACTCTTCCGCCACGGGAAAGTGTGGTTTACAGACTACGGTCATACTGAGCGAGAAGTTTGTGAAGGTGCAACTAGCTTTTTAAAAGAAACATACCCACACTACACTTGCAGCAAAGGTTTGAGCCGCTGGATTGACAAGCACAACCGTTATTCTACGGATGAAGCTCAAGAAACATTGTATCAGCTAGAACAGGGAAAGGTTAACTGGCAAGATTTATTCTTTGGTAAATCGGAAGTCGAAAGACGGCGTGCCCTGAAAGATTTGTCTTTGCGTTTGCCCGCCAGACCGTTGCTACGGTTTATATATATGTATTTTATCTTAGGCGGATGTTTAGATGGACGCGCTGGAGTCGCTTGGTGTACATTGCAGGCATTCTACGAATACCTGATTTTGCTCAAAGTCTGGGAAATGAAGTATCTACCAAAACCTAATTTAGATGCAACAGCAATTTTAGTACAAGAGAGTACACAACAGTTGCAATGCGCGGATTCTGAAACTAGACAGGTTGATGCGGCGTGAAGAGAGCTCGAGATTAGAAGGATTTCCTGTATAGCGATCGCAAAATCATAGGCGCACAGACGTGCTATATAGATCCCTGACTTCGTAAAAGTTGTCGGGGATCTTGTTTTTCATGATTCAAGACTAGTAGATAGAGGTTCCGATATCTAAACCAATCCAAGTTTCTGAGTTGATGAGTTCTACCAATCGCTTGAGTTTGGCGGGGTCTTGAATTTTGTTTTGTGATTTGCGGAAGATAACGCCCAATAGTCCTTTTTCTTTACCCAGGTTTTCTAAAGTGTGGCGGTACTGGGTTTCTAAAGTATCACCATCTTGCGATCGCAGTGCTGACCAACTGTATTCTGAGGGTATAGTGGAACGTTTGCCCAAAGGTGGAGGAAGTTGGTTTTGTTCTTCAACCATCTTCAGGAACAGCAAATAAGTAAGCTATTCTATATAGTCACTGTAGATAACGCCGTCATCGCGGAGGACGTTGCAGTAATTCCAAAGTTTTTGAACGATGGTTGAGGATTCGTTAGCCATTGAGTGATGCTACAGGTAGTTTCATTAGTAACGAAGAATAATATATTTTTGAGATGGCGATCGCTGTGAAGACAGGCTCAAATTCATATTTGGTTGCTTACTTCCAGCCATCATGCAAGCCTCACCTGTTGTCTACCTGATGAATGCATCGCTGCGAAAAATCCCAAAGCTTGAGTATATTACAGTTATGAGGTGTATTTTTTCGAGAATGATTGAGAAAGTATAAAATAAAACATTTTTTGGCACTAGATCATTTCTAATAGTAATAAACCCTTAGTTAGCAAGATAGCTCTGTGCTTTCGGAGTATCCTAATGAGCTTCATTAACCTGGATTTGGTCTTTAACGCCATTACTAGCATCGCCAATCCTTTGATTAAAGAAAAAATTCTGCGATCGGAGACTGTAATTAAGTTACTCCAGCAATTTAACCTTGATCCAGAGCATCCACCTGCTGATTTTAGTGGTGTTTACGCTTACGCCTTAGTAGAATACGGTGTTGATAAACCAAAACCATTGCTAGAATTATTCCGACAAGAAGCAATTAAACAAGCTTTTCGCACAGCATTAGACCACAATAACCCCTCAATTCTGCTTTCTGAGGTTGATACTTTTCTAGATGCCTATACCTTGGGTGATGATATCAGAAGTTTGGAACTTGATGTCAGGCGAGAAGTAGCTGAATTTGCAACGGTATTTATCGAAGTTGCTAAACGCACTCGCACACCTGCTGATGTATTGCTGAACCAAAAAATTGGTTCTCTACATAAAAGGATTGCGAGTATCCAAGAACAACTGGAAAGATTGCCGACGCTGGAGGGAATTCGGACAGAAATAGCACGATTAGCAGTAGAGAATTATCCTGCATTACCAGGAAATGTAACTGAAAATCAATGTAGAGCGATCGCCTTAGCCCAACAAATGCGAGGATGGTTTGAAACCTTGGGCTATGACTTTGAAAAATATGAAATCTGGGCAGAAGAATATTTTGAATGGATAATTCACATCCCGGTACGTCGCAGTTATGACCGCATTCTTATCCGTGGCATTGCTGGAGAAGTTGGACTGAGTGATGTAATGGCATTGCGTTCCTCAGTTAATGAGCAAAAAACTGATGAAGGATGGTTAGTAACTACCCGCAGGATTTCCCGCGCCGCAAGGGATGAAGTCAAGAAGAAAGAAAATCATCGCCTTGATTGTTTCACCTTTGACGAACTGATTGATTTAGATGCTGACTTTAGTGGGTATCTCGACTGGTTAGAAGCGGAAATCAAACGCCGAAAAATTGATACCAAGTATGTACCCCTTGCTTGTACAAAAGAAGAAATTGACCCAGTTACCAAGCGGCGAATTGGAGTGAGTCAATATGAGGAAGAAGACGGCTGGATTGATGGCTATATTGACTTGTGGCTTGATGACCCTGCAAAAGAGCATATTTCAATTCTGGGAGAATTTGGCACAGGTAAAACTTGGTTTGTCTTTCACTATGCTTGGACTGCACTGCAACGTTACCGCGATGCCCAAAAACGTGGTGTTGAACGTCCCCGCCTCCCTTTAGTAATTACCTTGCGTGACTTTGCTAGAGCGTTAAATGTGGAGAATGTTTTAGCAGGTTTCTTTTTTACCCAACACAATATCCGCATCAACAGCGAAGTTTTTGACCAACTCAACCGCATGGGTAAATTGCTGCTAATTTTCGATGGCTTTGACGAAATGGCAGCAAAAGTTGACCGTCAACAGATGATTAATAACTTTTGGGAATTGGCAAAGGTGGTAGTTCCTGGTGCTAAAGTTATCCTTACCTGTCGTACTGAGCATTTTCCAGAGGCAAAGGAAGGACGCGCTTTACTAAATGCAGAACTGCAAGCATCGACTAAAAAATTAACGGGAGAAACACCACAATTTGAAGTTCTGGAACTGGAGAAATTTAACGATGAGCAAATTCGGCAGGTGCTTTCATACCAAGCTGAAGCAGCGACAGTTGAACAAGTAATCGGCAATCCGCAATTATTAGACTTAGCCCGTCGTCCTGTGATGACTGACTTAATCTTGGAAGCATTGCCAGATATTGAGGCGGGTAAACCTGTGGATATGTCACGGGTTTATTTGTATGCAGTACGGCGCAAAATGGAACGCGATATCAAGGCAGAACGTACTTTTACTTCTTTAGCAGAAAAACTGTACTTTTTGTGCGAACTTTCTTGGGAAATGTTGTCTAATGACCAAATGAGCCTGAATTATCGGCTGTTCCCAGAACGCATTCGTCGCTTATTTGGTTCTAGTGTCCAGGAGGAGAAAGATTTAGACCACTGGCATTATGACATGATGGCGCAGACAATGCTTGTCCGCAATGCTGATGGTGATTATACTCCTGCACATAGATCGTTGTTAGAGTTTTTTGGGGCATATAAATTTGCCGCAGAGTTGGGGGCTTTGGCTAGCGATTTTACGGAATTAGCCCAAGCACAGTCAGGTTTGGATAGCAGTGCAGCGCCTGTTGATTATACTTGGTCTGGTTATTTTTCGCGTCAATTGGATGACACTGGGTGTAGTGTGGCGATGCCTGCGGCAACCCCTTTGGGGAACGCACCACTTAGGAAATTTAGAAGTGAGTCTTTAAATAAGTTGAGGGATACTTTTGGCAAAGCGCCACTCACAAAAGCAGTCATGGATTTACTTTTACCAATGTTAGGTAATAATGAGTCGCTTATTAACGTTATTCAGGCGACACGAGGTAAAAGCGAAGATGAAGTGGGTTATATTGGCGGGAATGCAGCAACTTTGGCTGTAAAGGTAGACAAGGTGGCTTTGGAGGGCAGAAATTTTAGTGGTGCAGTGATTAAGGGGGCTGATTTTACTGATGCCAGTTTGCAAAGTACCAATTTTAATGAAGCCAACTTAGTTTATTCTGTTTTTACTCAAGCCTTTGGAAGCGTTCAATCAGTAGCATTTAGCCCTGATGGTAAATATTTAGTCGCAAGTGATGCAAATGGTCAAATTCGTGTTTGGCAAGTTGCTGATGGAAAAGAAATTTTTAACTTTAAAGGACATCTAAGTTGGACAATGTCAGTTGCCTTCAGCCCTGATGGTGTTACCTTTGCTAGTGCAAGTTCTGATAAAACTATACGCTTATGGGATATTAAAACAGGTAAATGCTTAAAAACATTTTATGGACATACAAACGTTGTTAGATCGGTTGTTTTCTCTCCTCATGGTCAAATAGTTGCTAGTGGCAGTATTGATGAAACTATACGTTTATGGGATATCAATACAGGTGAATGTGCAAAAATTTTGCGGGGACATAGCAAAGGTTTAAGGACAGTCATTTTTAGCCCTAATAATCAAACTTTAGCTAGTGGAAGTTCTGATCAAACCATACGCTTGTGGGATGTAAAGACAGGTGATTGTATAAGAATTTTGCAGGGACATACAGGCTGGGTTCGTTCAGTTGCTTTTTGTCCTGACGGTAATACTCTTGCTAGTGGAAGTTCTGATCAAACCATACGCTTATGGGATATCAAAATTGGTAAATGTCTTAAAACGTTTCATGCACATACAAATCAGGTACAGTCTGTAAGTTGGAGTTCTGACGGCAGGTTACTAGCAAGTGCAGGTGACGATACAACAGTTAGGCTATGGGATATTCATACAGGCGAATGCTTACATATTTTCCGAGAGCATACTCACCCAATTGACTCAGTTGTTTTTAGTCCTAATAATCAAATTCTGGCTAGTGCAAGTCATGACCGAAGTGTTAAATTATGGGAAGTTAATACAGGTAAATGCCTTAAAACATTACAGGGTTACGCAAACTGGATATGGTCAGTTGCTTTCCATCCTAATAGCAATTTGCTTGCAAGTGGTGGTGACGACTATACGATAAGGGTATGGGATATAGCGACAGATGAATGTTTAAAAACTTTTCGAGGGCATAAAAGTTGGTTATGGTCAGTTGCTTTCAGCCCTAATGGAGAATTTGTGGCTAGTGGCAGTGAGGATACAACGGTTAGATTGTGGAATTTTAATACAAATAAATGCCTTAGAACTCTACAGGGACACACTCATAGAGTTAGATCAGTTTGTTTTAGCCCTGATAGTAAAAATCTTGCTACTGGAAGTGCCGACGATACAATCAAGTTATGGAATGTAAATGACGGTAGATGTATTACAACTTTAATAGGTCATACTGACCCAGTGCAATCAGTTGCATTTAGTCCTAATGGCAAAATACTTGTTAGTGCTAGTTACGACTTGACAGTTAGACTATGGGATATTGAAACAGGTGAATGCATTTACATTTGGCGAGGACATACTGCTGATGCACATACAGTAGTGTTCAGTTTTGATGGCTTAACGGTAGCTAGTGGTAGCAAAGATGACACAATCAAATTATGGGATATTAAAACAGGCGAATGCATACAAACTTTACAAGGACATACTCATGATGTTCAATCATTAGCTTTTAGTCCTGACGATCAAAATTTGGTTAGTGGTAGTGCTGATGAAACTGTAAAACTGTGGAATCCAAAAAACGGTGAATGCTTAAAAACTTTACATGGACATACTAGAGGTGTTTGGTCAGTTGCTTTAAATTACGAAGGTTCGATTATAGCAAGTAGCAGCCAAGATGAAACTATTAGGGTTTGGGATATCAAAACAGGTGAGTGCCTTAAGATATTGAGAGTTCCTCGACCTTACGAAAACATGAGCATCAAAGGTATTAAAGGTTTAACAGAAGCTGCGAAAGCATCACTTAAAGCATTAGGTGCAGTGGAAGATAGAGAATAAACCAGAGACGAGATACAAGCTACGTTGAGGTGATCGCACTACCTATTCCTTTACACTAATACAGTAATAGCGATCGCATCATCAATTCTGAAACATCTGGTAACAAGCACGATTTAGGCAACCTGATTAACAGTTGGCTGAGGAAGCGGTTCATTTGTAGCTTCGTAAGCCATAATTAGGGATTCTAACGCTTCAATACCGTTTGTCACAGCCTCCTCATAAGTATCGCCATGAGTCCGCCAACGTTGTCCAGGAAAATCAGGAAATCCAACTAAGAAGCAGTTGTCTTCTTCAGACCATTGAATCAACATTTGATACTTCAATTTACTCATTTTCCTGCTTCTGGTGCTGTTGTTTGGACTCTACCTCTTTTATAGCTTTTTGCACATCCTTTTCTTGGTAGGGTTTAGCGTCCGAACTATCTTTCCCTGAAACCGTTAGCTTTCCAGCATATAAAAGATGTATCCAGTTAGTGTGGCTTCTTTTTCCTGGGAGTTCAGTAAAACCTACTTGGCGTAACCATTGTTTTAACTCCCTAATTTTCTTAGGCATTATTTAGAGCGACTATCAACCACAGCATATTAACTTCAATGTGCGATCGCATCACTAATTCTGACACGTCTTGAATGTGCGATCGCATCAGTAAAGCTCTTCCTCTTCGCCATACTGTGTTGGCGCTTCACTATGAGACTCAAGAATTTTGGGCTTTTTCATTTTGGCATTAGCACGCTCAATTTTTTCTAGCTGCAAATCAAACTCCCATTCATCCCGTAAATCAAAGATAAATTCTAGGATGATTTGAAAGTCCCGCAGAATTGTTCCTGGGGAATCTTGGGTGATGGTTTGCTGTTGGAGGAGTTGCTTTTTGTCTTGCGTGAGGATTGGGAGCTGTTCGTGGAGATGATTGGGGACAGGGAACAATCGTTTAATCATCTAATTTCAATATATAAACTTGTTATTTAACTCCAAAGCTGATACCTATTTGCTTATTTTCTTGGGTTACAAAAAAGTCGTGGTTGAATGAATAAATACAAAGATTATCTTCATAAACTACATGAAGTTGATTGATATAGTTTCTAGATTTTGGAAAAACTCTCTCTCACCAGAGCATAAAACAATAATCCTTGACACACAAGACTTTCAGGCAAAAGAGATGATTTTAGCCATTAATGTTAAAAAATAAAGCTCCAAACCCAGTTCCTGTCCTTTGTTTAAAAGTTGGCTGAAATTTTTCTTTGACCAGAGTGATGGAAGAGCGTTATCAGTTCTCTGTCTGATGCCGACAGATATGTTTGTTCATCTCGGCACTGTTGCCTTCCCTCGCTGAGGCTTCGCCACGCTGCGCGAACGCATTAGTCAGGCAACGTACCTCTACTCACGCGCCTCTCATCCCGACGCTCACCCTATCGGGTAGAGCGCGGGGCTTCCCGTCTAGTAGCTAATTTATAACAAAAGCTTTTTAGAAAAGGGTGGGTTGAAAGCGAATCCAGTTACGTCCTTGTTAGATTGGTATTGTGACTTAGCGGTTCATCTTTGATATAGGGATATACGGTATCCGGACTGCCTAATAATCACTAATTTGTTAACAGTGACAATACTTTGTTAAAAGTGACATTAATCAAATCCAAAAGTTTTCCCGTGGCCATTTCACCTCAACTGTGGGTTTGACTCCTGAAGCTGTAATCACTTTTCCTGTAAGAGTTTTCAGTCCAACCCTAGTTTCATCCTGGCACAGGTAGCGAACACACTTGCCGGGTGCTAGATGTTTTTCTAGACAATTAAGAATGATTCCGAGTTTTTTTTAAATTCAGATACCAATTTCTCGTCTTGGTTATGGCTTTGAGGGCGAGGCACTTTTAGTTTTGCCCCTAATCGATATCGAACCCAGGCATAAACCGTTGCATACTCTATATCTTGTCCATATTCTTCTTTTAACCACTCAACTATTGCACCATAGCTACTAAAGCCTTTTCCTGTTTTTAACTCCTCTAAGAGTGCTGCGATCGCAGCATCATCGATTTTCCGTTTTGCTCCTGGTGCCTTTTTGATTTCTAATAAGCCTGATATCCCATCATTTCTATACTTCTGCAACCATCTCGTGACCGTTGAAGTATCTTTTGCCAAGCGTTTTCCAATGTCTTGCTGCTCTTTAACCTGCCCGCTTTTTATCCACCACAGCATAATAAGTTTTTCTTTCTGATTCCCTAAGTTGGCTGTTTGTAGACGTTTTTTAAGTTCTTCTTCGCTCTCTGCGATTTCAATCTTAAAAGGGCGGCTCATTGTTCTTTTAATTTATCGAGTTTGTTTTCTCTATTATATGCAGCTTCATATAAAATTGGTATAAGAACTTGCAACAATCATTTACAAGTCTTATAAAGAAAAGTAACATCCTCTAAGAATAACCAGTCACCATCGGATTAGTTAATGTCTATGTGTATGCTTATAGGAAAATAGCTGATTTCCAGCAGCAGGCAACTTGCTAACGTTGTAGACAGTTACTTGCAGCAGAAACTGCCAAAGTTAAAATCTTCGGAATTTGACGAATCTGCTGGTATGGATACAAATAACAAAAGTTCCTCTAGCTTAAAACAGGAGAATCGAGGCTTGGTAATCGATCGCCTAAAACAGGACTTAAAAAACGACCTGATTGCTGGTTTGTTGGTAGTAATTCCTCTAGCAACCACTATCTGGCTGACAATTACCATTGCGACTTGGGTAATCAACTTCCTCACCCAAATTCCCAAACAATTAAATCCTTTTGATGGGTTAAACCCAGTTTTAGTAAATATACTTAATTTGTTAGTAGGATTAGCTGTACCCCTACTAAGTATATTACTGATGGGCTTGATGGCTCGGAATATAGCTGGGCGGTGGTTGTTAGATTTTGGTGAGCGATTATTACAGGCAATTCCTTTAGCAGGACAGGTATACAAAACTCTCAAACAGCTTTTAGAAACAATACTGAAAGATTCTAATGGCAAATTTCGTCGGGTAATTTTGGTAGAGTATCCCCGCCGAGGAATTTGGGCGATCGCTTTTGTTACTGGTGCAATCAGCAGTGATATCCAAGCCCAGATGTCTCGCCCTGTGCTAAGTGTCTTTATCCCCACCACTCCAAATCCGACTACCGGATGGTACGCAGTCGTTCCTGAAGACGAGGTGGTGAACCTCTCCATGTCGATTGAAGACGCCTTTAAAATAGTTGTATCAGGTGGCATTGTCGCCTCCAATACGCCTTTGGTTTTCCCCAAAGAGTCCACATTGGAAGTGAAACACAACGAAATCAAGCAGCAGGTTATTCCCGTTGAAGAAACTTAAAATCAATCTGGCATAGTCACAAGCAAATGCGTAATGTTGTTGTTTAACTGTGCCAAAATTGATAGGCTTGTAAGTTCGTCTTGCCTAGTTAATTCAGTTCTCGCACAATCACTCCTCAGTTTTATGCAACCTCGTAAACCCCAGCAAATTGCTCGTGAATTGGCGCTTTTAAGCCTTAGTCAATTGCCAGTCAACCCCAAGAAATTAGAGAAATTGGAAGACGATCAACTAGTATCCAAGTTGCTACTAGGAGCAGTACGGACTCTAACCTCAGAGGTACAAGATACCCTTGATAATGCCGCAGGTGAACTGCAACGCAGTAACGATCGCCTCTTAAGTAGCCAAACTCGGGCCTCCGACCTCAATACTGCTAGAACCATGCTTCAAGAAGCGATCGCCTGCACCCAGACAGCAATTAATCAGTTGGGTACGGCAGTTGATTTCCCAGTATTGATTCAGTTAGCTAATCAGGACAAGGGAGTTCGGAATTACGCTAAAGAGCTTGTGATTACCGTCAACGAAAATCGACACATTATAGATGAACTCATTTCTGCTGCCTTAGTAGATTGGCAAGTAACTCGCCTCGCCCAAATTGACCGCGATATCTTGCAAATTGCTGTGGCAGAAATGAAGTTCTTAAAAGTTCCAGACAGTATCGCCATCAACGAAGCTGTGGAGCTAGCCAAACGCTACAGTGGAGACGATGGTCATCGGTTTATTAACGGTGTTTTGCGCCGAGTCACTGAGCAGAAAAAAACTGCATAGCCTTTTTTACTTGCCAAAGTGAGGGGGATGAGGGAGATGAGGAAGATAGGGGGACAAGGGGACAAACAAAACTCCTAACTCTTAACTCCTAACTCTTAACTCCTAACTCAGCACTCAGCACTCAGCACTCCTAACGCCCAATGCCCCAAGTTAAATTAAACTCATAACTTATAACTTATAACTCATATAACTAATACTGCTGCAATGGTTTTTAATTGGTTCCGTCGTAAATATAACGATTCCTCTGACACTCCCTCTGATAAGAAACAGGAAGAAACTCTTCCTGCACAAGAACCTCAGCCAGAGCTAGCCGAAATCTCAACACCAACTGCTGAAACTGCTCCAGACACAACGACAGACTTGTTAGCGTTTGCGAAAGCTGCTTACAAAAATATTCAGCAAAAACAAGCCGAGGTAGTAGAAACCCCGGCTGATTCAGCAGATGCCTCAGCAGCATCAGCACAACCTGAAACTGCAGAAACGGTAACTGCAAAAATCGCTGAACCAGAAGCAACTGAGGAAGTTGCTAATACAACCGTAGAAACTACACAGCCAGAGGTTATCCAAGCTGCTAGTGAGGAAGAAATTACAGAAGATTCCTCAGTGGCCGCAATTGCCGAACAGCCAGATGTTTCCAGTTCAGAACTCACGGCAAGTGAAGTTGAACCAACACCCACCGAACCACTAGCTACGCCAGAGGCAACACAGCCAACAGCACCATCGTTCTTAGAGCGGGCGGCGGCAGAACGGCAAGCCAAGCTAGAACAACTAATAGCCACCGCCATTGAAGTTCCAGAACCGGAGGTAGTACAGCCAGTAGCGACAACCTCAGAAACAGGAGAAGAAATTCCCGGACTGCTATTTGATGATGGCTTTGTCTGGTCAGCGAAAGTTCTAGCAGCTCAAGGTAGAAGTGCAGAAGACGTTTCGATTGAAGAAATAACCTGGCTGAAAAAGCTCCGGCAAGGATTAGACAAAACTCGCCGTAGTATTCTCAACCAACTGAAGGCGATCGTTGGTCAAGGGCCGCTTAATCAAGCTGCTGTGACGGAGATTGAGGCATTGCTATTACAAGCTGATGTGGGTGTAGAGGCGACAGACTTTATTATCAATGCTCTACAGACAAAACTTCGAGAAGAAGTTACCGCACCTGAAGAAGCGATCGCTTTCCTAAAAAAAATCCTTCGGGATATGCTGGATGCACCGAGCAAAACCTCTCACAAAACTACCTTCACCCCAGAAAAAGAAACCTTGAATATTTGGTTAATTACTGGGGTGAATGGTGCCGGTAAAACCACCACTATTGGTAAAATTGCCCATCTTGGACAAAAATCTGGCTATAAATGCTTGATTGGGGCAGCAGACACCTTCCGTGCTGCCGCCGTAGAACAGGTGAAGGTTTGGGGTAGTAGAAGCGGCGTGGATGTAATTGCTAATCCGGGAAAGAATACAGATCCGGCAGCAGTTGTATTTGATGCGATCGCAGCCGCACAAGCACGTCAAACCGAATTGCTTCTGGTAGATACAGCTGGGCGATTGCAAAACAAGAAAAATTTAATGGACGAACTCGGTAAAATCCGGCGAATTATCGATAAAAAAGCCCCAAATGCCAAGGTAGAATCACTATTGGTTCTAGATGCCACTTTGGGTCAAAATGGACTGCGGCAAGCCGAAGTTTTTTCCCAAGCTGCCCAACTCAGTGGTGTTGTCTTAACCAAGCTAGATGGCACTGCCAAAGGCGGCGTTGCTCTTGCCGTTGTGCAGCAGCTAGGTTTACCTATTCGCTTTATTGGTGCTGGCGAAGGAATTGAAGACCTACGTCCCTTTTCGAGCTATGAGTTTGTCGAAGCTCTCTTGAGTGGTTAGTTAAAAAATTTCGAGTGAAAAATTTTTCTTAACAAACTTAGGACTTACCCAATACTGTATGATTCTTCTCTGAGAGACGCTGCGCATTGGCGTAAGCCTCTGACAGAGAAGGAGATTCGATAAATTAAGCTTTTTAGCTATTTTTTCGTAAGTCCTAAAACTGATAAATTTAGGATGACTGATCTGTTATTATCACTTGAACTAACTAGAAACAGATCAAGTCCTAAAATTATGAATTTGTCACAATAAATGGGTGACTTTTGCTAAAATTTCTAGCTAATGCCCTTTTTGAAGTCTTAAACGGGCTTTTTAAATGTAGTAGTACGGTATTTAGTGCTACATACAAAAGCTCCTAGACTTTTATCTTGCAGCCATTGAAAAGGGAATCGAAAAGTCTCCTAGTTGCTTCTGCCCAAACAGTCCCTCTGAAAGCGTTATAAATTATTCTTTGAATAAAGTATTTTTATGACTTTAGAGATATGCTTTGGTAATTAAGTTATGAAAAAATGAAAAATTTTCTGATATATCAGCAAAACTGGTAATTTTTACGGGTAGAATTTGGACTAAAAATACATGATTTGAAATTACTAATATTCCATCAGAAATACAAGAAGCAAATAAAATACTTATAAAATTTGCCTGTTACGTCTTTATACTCTTGCTAAAATGGCAAGTCTTGTCTAAATATGGTTTAGCAATGCCAAAGCCAAAAGATTTATAAGTAATCTAAAATCTGCCAATATAAAGTGCAATAATACCTGTGCCTGTGTCTCAACTGCCCTCTCAACCCACTGATAATAATAGTAGTGCCAGCACGGATGTCACACCAGTCGTGGCACTCAAAGAACTCGTGGCAAGGTTGCACCGGGAACAGAACAAAATTCAAGATTTGCTAAGTTCTTTAGGATTTGCCCTGAGAAGTTTCAATAATTTGAATCAGTTTTTGGAACTGATTCCGCTGATGGCAACAAGAGTAACAGATGCAGACGGTAGCGCCCTGTTTCTCTACAAACCTAATGGTCAAGTCAGGTTAGAACAGTTACATTGGCAAGATAGTGGCCAGCGCAAGAATATCCGCAAAGCGCTAGAAATAGCCAGTAGTCAAATTACGCTTTTGCCCAATACTGCCCCCGTAGCGAAAGCCACGGGGATTTTGGATGACCAGATGCATCGCTATTTGGGGCCAGATGTGCAAATCTTTGGTACAGCGATTCTGATAAAGCATACAGAACGGGGATGGCTCTATGTCTTGAGCCGCGATCCAGAATATAGTTGGACAGAAACCAGGCAAAAGTTAGTTAGGTTAGTGGCAGACCAAACAGCAGTAGCGATCGAAAACGATGAACTAGCTGTAGAACTAAGAAAAAAAGAACGCCTAGACCAAGAACTAGAAATTGGCGCAGAAATTCAACGGCGACTTCTACCACGTCAATGCCCTACAATTCCTGGTGCAGTCCTAGCGGCACGCTGTAAACCTGCCAATCGCGTCGGCGGAGACTACTACGACTTTATTGCTACCAATCATAATAAGATTCAGCCCAAGATCAAAGGTGCCACCGAAACTAGTCGCTGGGGTTTGGTTATTGGAGATGTCATGGGCAAAGGTGTCCCTGCTGGGCTGATTATGACGATGATGCGGGGAATGCTACGAGGAGAAGTGCTACATGGTAATTCCCCCGCCAGAATTCTACAAAACTTAAATAGGGTTATGTATGCGGATTTGGAAAATTCCCATCGCTTTGTAACACTATTTTACTCAGAATATAACCCCCACAGTCGAATTCTGTCTTATAGCAATGCGGCACACAATCCTCCTTTATGGTGGCACGCAGCTACAAAAACTGTCACCCGTTTAGATACTTTGGGAATGTTAATCGGTTTGGATGCTAACAGCCAATATGAAGATGCCCAGGCACAGCTAGAGCCTGGAGATACAATTATTTATTATACAGATGGCTTAACTGATGCCGCTGCTGCTGGTGGCGATCGCTTCGATGAAGACAATTTTGTGACTGGCTTCAATACGGCTTGTAAATATTGCAATGGGCCAGAGGAGATTGTGGATTACCTATTTGACCAAGTTCAGCAATTCATCGGTGCTGATAAACAAAACACTGATGATATGACACTAGTTGTTCTGCAAATCTTATAATCATTGGCTATTTATACTCGTTCAAGTCATGAGTCAATGCTTGAGTTTATGGTGACAGAGGATGCACCACAATGATTTCACTAAATTTAATTTTTATTTATTTTTATTTGAGTTTCTGTAGCGATCTCTCAAACGTTTGCATATCAACCTTTTTTGGTAATTGTTTGTATTTAGCCTTTCGGATAAAAATATAAAAAATGATCGTTAGAATACTTTTCTGTTCAATTAAAAACTATATATTTTGCACATCTAGCACAGTAGGAAACGCCAAGGGGGAGAGCAGGTAAAAGGTAAAATGTACAAGGTAAAAAGTAAAAGGTAAATTTACTTCTTCATTTTTGCTTTCTTTCTATCCTTGTGACGCAAGCATTTGGTCTGCTCCCTTTTGGCGTTTTAATTTTTTCTTTCTCCGCCGTAGCAAGTTCACAACAGCTACGACGGAGTTTTGCTTTCTTTGTTTCTTCGGTCTAGATTTGGTTTTTTTAAACTTCCTTGGTATTTAAGCTGTTAACCTTCATTTAATAATTTGTCAAGAGATTTCTGAAAATATTTTAGATGAAGAAATTAGATTGCTATTCTTGCGCCCCAGCTTTTTGCAGACTCCGCACCACATTCTTATAACCATTAAATTCTGCAATCATCAAAGCAGTATAACCACCCCGGTTTTTCAAATTCACATCTGCCCCAGCTTGGAGTAATAACTGCACAATTTCGCCATAACCTGCTGAAGCAGCCCACATCAATGATGTGGCCCTGGCTGAGTCTTGAAAATTCACATCTGCCCCCTTTGCCAGCAGCAAATGTACGATCTCTTTGTGTTTGCGTTCGGTTGCCTTGATCAAAGCAGTTTTGCCATCATCCCCTGGAATGTTGACATCAGCACCATAGTCTAACAACACTTGCACCGTTTGGGTGTGTCCTTGTGATGCAGCCAACGTTAAAGGTACTTCACCAAGATTTTTCCCATTTATATCTCCGCCAGAACGTAGCAGTGCCTCAACAATGTGGCTATGCCCCTGCAATGCTGCTACAAGCAGTGGTGTATCGCCCAGGTGGTTGCTAATTTGGACATCTGCACCCCTGTTAAGTAATATTTGCACGACATCAATGTAGCCTTCCACAACGGCAAGGTGTAAGGCAGTTTCACCATCTTTATCTTGGAGATTAATCTCACCACCTCCATCTAGTAAAGCTGCTGCGATCGCACTGTGTCCAGCCGCCGCTGCTGCCGATAGGGCAGTTCCACCATCAGCGTTTTTCACATTCACATCAGCCCCTGCTGCTAACAGTGCTTCTACAATCTCCAGATGTCCCAAGTCTGCCGCTAGCATTAAGAGTGTCTCACCTTCCTCATCGTGGATATTGACATCGACACCAGTTTGAAGAATTGCTTCTATAATTTCTATTTTTCCCTGCTTAACGGCGAGTTTCAACGCCGTATCATCATCTTTATCAGCGATATTAACTTGGGCACCAGCAGCCAATAAAACTCGCACTACATCGATATGACCTTTGAGTACTGCTGCCATTAAAGCTGTACTGCCATCTTCATTAGTGGCATTGACATCCGCACCTCTAGATAGTAAAAGTTGCACAATGTCAAGCTGTTTGGCACTAGCCGCCAACATCAAAGCCGTCAAACCATAGAGTTTTCTGGGCAAGTTGATATTTGCCCCAGCATCCAACAGCGATCGCCCAATTTCGGTGTAGCCTAGATTAGCAGCAAACATTAACGCCGTAGTGCCTTGGCGATCGCACGCGTCCACCCTCGCACCAGCAGCCAATAGCGTACACAGACCCTTGATATCGCCACTTTTAGCAGCTTTTAGCAGCAAAGTATCGTTGTTTTCAGTCATGAATGAGATCCCACACAGGGGGTTTTGTTCGTCTACCCTCAAAATTTAGCTTAAACCAAAAGAAGCCCCACACTGTACCTGTACGGCTGACAGTGTTGGGATGAATTTTGGGACAAAAACGAAACACCCTTTGACCAAATCAAACCGTAGGTTTGACAGGAAGAAGGGTAGTTGAGTTTTTGTCAATTTCTGGCATTGGTAATCCATCAATACATTCTTCAATTACCTGAGTCATAGTTTTATCCTTACTCGCTGCATATAAGCGTACTTTGTTTAACCTGCGTTCTGATATTCGGATTTTTAATTCTTTATTTTTCATTTTTGTTCCCTCAAATATCCCACATTTATGTTAGCATAGGTATACAAGTAGGTGGTAAAAGTGTTGAAAGCAGTTAAAGTTAGGCTATATCCAACAACCGAGCAAGAAATAGTTCTATCCAAGTCGTTCGGCTGTGCTAGATGGTATTATAACTACGCCTTAAATGCTTGCATTCAGCACTATCAAGATACAGGAAAATCGTTAAAGTTAAGTGTATACAAGGCTTATTTACCTCAGCTAAAAGTAGAGCATCCTTGGTTGAAAGAAGATTGTTATTCTGCTGTTTTGCAGTGCGTAGCAATCAATCTGAACAAAGCTTATACTAACTTTTTGGAGGGAAGAGCTAAGTTTCCTAGATTTAAATCAAGGTTTGATAAGCAGTCAATTCAGTATCCACAAAACGTTGAAGTTGTGGATAACTGCTTAAAAGTTCCTAAAATTGGTGAAGTAAAAGCAATATTTCACAGACCAATCAATGGAAAAGTAAAAACAGTTACTCTTAGCAAAACTCCTACAGATAAATACTTTGCTTCGATACTGCTTGAAACAGAGGCGAACACAAATCAATATGCAGGCGATAAGACATTGGGTATAGACTTGGGCATTAAAGATTTTGCTATTGTTCATGATGGCAATGAAGTTACCAAGCATTCAAACCCAAAATATTTTAAACGCCACGAGAAAAATCTAGCACGCAAGCAAAAAAAGTTTGCTCGTAAACTTAAAGGAAGTAATTCGAGAAACAAGTAGAGAAAACTCGTAGCCAAGGTTCATGAACGAGTATCAAATTCCCGCCAAGACTTCCTACATAAATTAAGTAGGAAATTGGTAGACGATAGCCAAGTCATCATTGTTGAAAATCTCAATGTTAAGGGAATGGTACGAAACCGCAAGCTGTCAAAGTCAATATCCGATGTAGGTTGGGGGATGTTTGTCAACTTCCTAGACTACAAGTTGAAAGCGAAAGACGGTCAACTCGTAGAAATAAGTCGCTTCTTCCCAAGTTCTAAAACCTGTTCATGTTGCGGTCATGTCATGGATGAGTTGACACTCGATATCCGTGAGTGGGATTGTCCCAAATGTGAAGCTCGTCATGACCGTGATGGTAATGCAGCATTGAACATCAGAACTGAAGGAATTCGGATATTAAATCATGACGGAGGGAACCCCGTTGTTGCTGATGGAGGCTGTGTCAGACCACCTACTCTTTTGGGCAAGGGGCAACGGTCAATGAAGTCAGAAGCCTACACTGACCTAGCAGTACAGTGTAGGTAGTTCACTCTGAGATTGTTTATCCACTTTGGCAAGAGGGCAAAGAAAAATAGTCGGGGGAGGTGGAGAAGTCTTTTTTAATTTGTGCAAATTTAAGCACAGAAAATAGAGTTATGCTAATTTTTATGAAGATTTAATCATTAGGCGAGAACACGATGAGTCTGGAACCTTCTACGTCGGTGAAATATTGGCTGAACTTCTTCCATCCGGTGCTCATGTGGGCGCTATTAGTACTTTCAATTTATGCTGCCTATTTAGGACTGCAAGTACAGCGTACCAGAAATGCTCAGGGAGAAGAAAAGAAACAACTGATTAAAGGTAAATATAACGTCAGACACTACCAAATCGGGTCTATCCTCCTAGCTTTGATGGTGGCAGGTGCAATTGGAGGGATGGGTGTCACTTACATCAATAACCAAAAGTTATTTGTCGGGCCTCACCTGCTAGCAGGACTGGGTATGACGGGTATGATTGCATTTTCTGCTGCTTTGTCGCCTTATATGCAGAAAGGGGCAAATTGGGCACGTGCGATTCACATTTTGTTGAATTTTACCCTTTTGGGACTTTTTGCTTGGCAGGCTGTTACTGGGGTGGGAATTGTCCAAAAACTTCTCACTCAAGCCTAGTCATTTGTCCTTTGTCATTTGTCATTAGTGTATGAGCAATGACAAAGGACTGTTGACTCAGCGCTTTTTCTTAGAATTAGCAGGAAAAGGTATTTCCAAAGATTTATGAAAATCTTCCTGAACTTTGCGAGTTAAGCGGCGGGAAACTTGGCGGACAATTTGATTAAGTAAGCGATCGCCTGTAGATTGAATTATAGACTGGGGTAATCGCTGAATAAACCGGGGAAAGTGAAGATAAACTATCAAATCCAATTCCCATTCAACTCTTGTAACCTTACTAATGCTAGTGGAAACATCGGTTTCTATTAACTGTAGAGATGCACGATAGTCTACGTCATAACCAGGCGGTTGGTAGTCAGGAATAGGGATTGTACGGATGCGGTAAATACCCTCCTCTGGAGGCAACAATTCCAAACCTATTTTCGGTTCTACTTCATAACCAAAAGAACCAAAACGACCAATTACTAAAGCATAGCCATTTTCCCCAAGTGATTGTACCTTCATGGGTTCAGCACAGCGCGAAAACCATGAAGCGTGAGCATTTAGATACTCAGCAACCTTCTCTACTGGGGCAGCCATTTCCATAAAATCTTGATAACGACCGTAAAATTTTGTGAGCGTCGCTACATTTGGTTCTGCTAATGTGTCCTCGGCTTCTTGGCTGGACGCTACAGGTAAAACTGCTTCTGTTATTTCCCAGGATTTATATTCGCCTTTTCTTGAAAGCATAAATGCATTACTGTATATTTTGGCGTTAGTCTATATTAATGATTCCCCACACACCTGGGTCATTTCGCATTCAGATCCCATTTTGACCGAAACCTCATTAATCTGCGATCGACTCCATAGAATTACTAAAATAAAGAACAGAACAAGCACACAATAGTTTCCCAGGATAGCATTTATCATGAAAGCATTTGTAGCAGGGGCAGCAGGTGAAACAGGTCGGCGGATTGTGCAAGAATTGATCGCGCGGAACATTCCCGTTCGAGCCTTGGTGCGGGATATAGAGAAAGCTAGAGGTATTCTGTCTCCTGAAGCCGAATTAGTGGTAGGCGACGTATTACAACCAGAAAGTTTAACTGCTGCCTTGGGAGATAGCACAGTTGTGTTGGTTGCGACTGGAGCAAAACCTAGCTTTGACCCCACTGGCCCCTATAAAGTGGATTTTGAAGGGACTAAAAATTTAGTAGATGCTGCTAAGGCAAAGGGAATTGAGCATTTTATCTTAGTTTCTTCTTTGTGTACTTCCCGGCTTTTCCATCCGCTGAACTTGTTTTGGCTAATTTTGTTGTGGAAAAAACAAGCTGAAGAGTATATTCAGAAAAGTGGTCTTACTTATACGATTGTCCGGCCTGGGGGGTTGAAGAATGAAGACAACTCCGACCACATCGTAATGCAGAGTGCAGATACACTGTTTGATGGTAGCATCCCCAGGCAGAAAGTCGCCCAAGTTGCTGTTGAGGCGCTGTTTGAAGCCGATGCACGCAATAAAATTGTCGAAATTGTTGCTAAACCTGAAGCAGTCTCAAAAAGCTTTAAGGAGCTATTTCAGCAGTGCTGATATTTCCCAAGATTTTATTGCTTCTGTCTAAAGTGATCGCTCCATCTTTCCTGCAAGGGCTTGTTCCCAAATTGACAAATCCTCCGGTCGGTCAACATCAGCTAAGGGCAACAAGTCCACGTATGATAAATTAAGTTTCTGGGCAATATCCACCGTTTTCTGGAATACTTGAGCAGTTCCCCACTCGATGTTAACGAATAGCTCCGGGATGGGTTGGCACAAACCAATTAAGTAATATCCACCATCGATCGCAGGCCCAAGTACGAGGTCAAAGGCGTGTAACTTCTCAAAAGCTGTTGCTAAAATCTGGGCATTCACTCCGGGGCAATCTGTACCAATGATAATTACTTTTTCTGCACCAGATTGAAAAGCATCAAAAAGCGATCGCGCCATCCGCAAACCTAGATCCCCTTCACCTTGAGACTGGTAAACCAAATCCAACCCCAGCCAGTCTTGCATAAGTTGCGAATCGCCACCTGCAAATCGCACTTCTACAGATATGTCAATGGCTTTTTGCAATTCTTTAACCTGAAATATTGTATGCTCAGTCATTTCTCGTTGAAGATTGGCAGCACCAACATTTCCCAAAACAGGTATCAATCGAGTTTTTGTCCTACCTGGTTCTGGATAGCGAGTGAAAATAATCAGATGCTGTTTTGGGCTTGCTGGTAAGTTCAGCACAAAATACCTTGTTTGAATCAACTAAAAATATCTTAATAGCAATACTTGTCGTTTTCGTTAGCTCTAGCATGATCTTTTCCCATTCGCATAGCCCCCAAAATAGTAGAAACATAGACACAACGTCTAGCTTTACCACCATTCAAGCTGTAGAAGGTTATCTGTCCTAATCCGCCTACTGTACACTGATTTCCAATTTCAGAGATAGGACAACCGTGATAGTTAAATAAAACTCGCCACATTTGCTGTGAAGGGTGTTTTAGTAAAGTTGTCTCCTTTTTTCCTTTATTGTTTTCCTCTTCATCAATGCGAATGTTTGGCTCAAGGTTATGCCATAGGTTGCCATTGTTTTTAACAGTATCAGGAATGAATTGTCCTGCCTCTGCTTGATGAACTGCCCATTGCACGACACCATTTTGTATGCGAAAACTGGTTTGCCTAGTCAATTTATCTTTAGTGGCTTGGCTTTGCGCTTGGCGCATAGCATAATAAACCTCATTTTGGGTAGCGTTGAGACGGCGAGTTTCCACAAAAGCCAGCCAATTGGATATTCCGATCGTAGCTAATATACCAATTAATACAATAACTCCTAACATCTCTGGTAAGGTAAAACCACTGTTAGAATGATTATTCTTCAAGAGGTTTTTTGCATAAACTAAAGGCGGTAGATGCACTAGGCTATCCATTTTCCTTCTGATAGTTTTTCAGCTACCTAGCTGTTAAACAAAGCTTCAGTTTTTTTAACTTTTTGCTTCGTGCTGATTAGTAATATTGTCGAGCAATCTAGGCATTAAAAGGATTATGAAAATTTTTAATAATAATTTTAAAGTGAAAGTTATACGCTGAAGCCTTAAAGAATTATTCAGAATATAATTCCATAAAAATTTAGCCGCAGTTAAAGCTTTTTGTCGATTAAACGGCTTTTGTAGGGCTTTACATGTCAGATATTTATATAAATTTGTTAGGCTTAGATTCCAATTATCCTTAAGTGCTAAGGGTCTTTCTTTATATGCTCTCTCAAGCACCTGCAAGCAAGCTTTTTCTTGCCTTACAAGATTAGAAGAAACTGAATTAGCACTTATTCTGTACAATATTTGTACAGATGGTACGCATACAAAATCAAACTGGCCAGCTAATCGCAACCACATATCCCAATCTTGAGCAGCACTTAGAGATTCGTCAAATCCACCTAATTTGAGCAAAGCTTCTCTACGAATCAAAGGATTCGAGCCATTTTCTAAAAAGTTTGTCAACAATAACTTTTCATAAACGTCTCCATTAGCTATAACGTGTGTACCTGAGAGTACTATTTCACTATTTTCATCGATATAATCAGTCCAACTGTAAGCAACTGTCGCAGTAGCGTTTTCTTGCAGAGCCTTTAACTGAGACTGAAGCTTATCAGGCGTCCAAAGATCATCCGCATCTAAGAAACTAACAAATTCTCCAACTGCAAGCTGTAGACCTCGGTTACGACTAACGTTTCCGCCAGCATTGGTATAAGAAAATATTTTTATTCGGGGATCTTTAATTTGTGTAACAACATCTAAAGTTGAGTCTTCTGAACCATCATTAATTACAATTAATTCTAAATCGTTCAAAGTTTGATTTAAAACAGATTGAATTGTGTGATGAATAGTATTTTCACTATTATAAGCAGGGATAATTACAGAAGTTTTTGGCAAATGTTGACTATAGTTAATCATTTTATAGGGCTAATTTATTTTTTAATCCTTTGCGAAAATTAGATTTTAAGTAGTAAAAAGGACTTATCATACTAGCTAAGTAAAATTCAATTTCAAAAAGTGCAATTAGATTACTTTTCAATTGCCCTCTATACTGAATAAGGTGCTGTAATACTCGGCGTAAATTCCCTAAAACAGTTTTCATAAACACTATTGGCTTTTGCCAATTTTTAGTATTTATCAAGCTTAATTGGAAAATACACAAGCCACAACCGCGTGCCAGAGTTAAGAGATAATCTCTCTCAAGTCGCCAATGTGGTATTTGATGATAGGTGTGCATGGTAGGGTTATACCAAATTTGCCAGCCTGCATAATGTATATAAAGCAATGGTTCATAGTCATCACCCTGTACCAAAATACCAGGAAGTTTCCCACTTAAATTAGGCCGCTGTGGTACATTTTCACACCATACCTGTTTCCGAACAACAAGCGCCGCACCAGGAGGAAGTCTTAAATTATCTGCGTCAAACAAATATGGATTTGAACCATGTTCTCTGATAGCTAAAAAAGCTTGAATTCTTTCAAAATTTTCTGGCGGGTTTACTTCAAAATCACCATGAATCTGTCCACTCCAAGCACCTGCTTGAGGATGCTCTAATCCAAAGGTATATGCTTCTGATAACCAATCAGGAGCAGGTAAGTTATCATCATCTAAAAATGCGATTAGCTGCCCTTTGGCTTCACGTACTGCTCGCAATCTGGCAAAAGCTGCTCCCTGTTCGGGTTCTAAAAAATATCTTAAATGACAGTTTCCATCATATATTTTTTGGTAATTCTGAATTATTTCATACGTATTATCAGAACTATTATTATCCACAATAATAATTTCCCAGCTAAGTTGTTCTACTCCTGTCTGGGTTAATAGCTTATCCAAAATTTTTGGTAAACGGTTTGCTCCATTGTATGCAGGAATGGCTACGCTAATATCTAAATTTTCATCTGCTAATTCAGTCATAATACCTAATATTTTAATAATTTATTTTTTAAAGTATCCATTTTTCCAAAGATAAAAAGGACTAATGAAACTACTTAAAAAAAGTTCCATTTCGCAAGCAGCTACCAAATCATTTTTCAGATCAGTTCGATATTTGAGTAGGTGTAACGTGATTTTACGCAAATCATTTATCATATAAGATAAAAGAGCAAATGGTCTATATATTTGTTTTATATTAACCATTCTAGTTACACAACGGCTAAGTCCAATCCCTCGGAAGAATGGAATCAAATAATCTTTTTGCAAACGTAACTTTGGTATTTTGTGTGATATTTCCATTTCGGGGTTATACCAGATTTCCCATCCTGATTTTTGGAGATAAGACAACATTTCTAAATCTTCACTAGTAAGCATATTGTCTTTAACTCTACCAGTTAAAATAGACTTATTTGGTACACTTTCTAACCATGCTTGTTTACGAACAACAAGTCCGGCAGAAGGGGGTAGTAATTTTTTAAATGCTTCATATAATAGCGGTAGACTACCCCGCTCTGTAATTGCTAAGAATGGAGCAATTCGCTTAAAGTTTTCCGGTGGTTCTACTTCCCAGTCTGGGTGAATTTGGCTGCCATAAGCTCCCGCTTTGGGATATTTTTCACCAAAAGTATAAGCTGCGACTACCCAATTTGATACTGGGTAGTTGTCATCATCTAGAAAACCTATGAATTTACCTTTAGCTTCTAAAACTGCCTTTTTTCGAGCATAAGCTGCGCCTTGTTTTGCTTCAAAGCAATACTTTAAAGGGTAAGGACATCGCCAATCTTTTTGATAGGTTTGAACAACTTTAGCTGTATTATCAGTGCTGTTATTGTCTATAACTATAATTTCCCAAGATAAATTTTCGGTGTGAAGTTGGTTTTGTAGTCGTTCTAGCAGTTCAGGCAAACGACTTTCACCGTTATAAGTTGGGATAGCTACAGTAAAATCAAGGTTCTCAGTCATTTTCCGAAAAGTATATTTTGATGATGCTTTTTATTATGTTCAGGCAATGGTTAATTTATCAATGGCTCTTAAATAAATCTATCAAATATTAAAACTGCAGATGATGTTTCAATTTTGCTATCAACGTGCAATTTTATGTTCAGCAATATTACGTATTTTTAAATAAATAGTGGTATTTAAATTACTTAACTGCATTTATCATCTTTTGCTGTCAGCATTGAGCCTAAGAGAGTTTTCACAATGACGCATCGCTTTACGCTACTAGCTGATGTAGGATTTGCAGAGCTTGGTACAGCTACCACTATTTTTAACCCGGGTGGCTCTGTACCTGCTGCCACTGTTCCAAAGTTATTTGGCAGAGTTAGAGCTCCCATATAGTCAAAGGTAATTTTTGCTGATGTACTTAAAGGGTAGGATACAGGAGAATTAGTAGTAGTATTAGCAATGTTTTCCCCACTAAGATTTCCACCTAGCAAAAATTTATCAGAATTGGCTCCCACATCGCCCCCTAAAGGTTTCCATGTCCATGTGGCGGTTGCTGTATCGGTACGATAAATAGCAACTTCTACATTTTGGGTTGTGCTATTTCTTTGAAAACTGACACTGTAGCTAAGTTTTTTGTTTTTAGCTTCGCGCTGTGCTTGTTGCAGTGCAGCGAAAACGGCGTCGTTAACCTTATTTATCCGTTGCCGATTTACAAAGGCAGCCCAACCAGGAGCTGCGATCGCTGCTAAAATTCCTACTAACAGCAGTACTACTATTAACTCTATAAGACTAAATCCAGGATCTTGTTGATTGTAGCCATTGGTAGAGGGTCTGTTTGCTAAATATTGCTGCTTTAGCTTTGTTTCTCGGCTGTGTAACTGGAAAGAATCTAATAGTCTTAAACTAGGAATATTTGGCATACTATCCTGCTTTTATTAATATTTGTCAAAGATAGAAGCTATTTGGTAAAGATGAAGCTGCTTCCTTGAACCTTAATGTTTGCACTCGGAAAATAACTAGATTTACTCTGCGCGTAACGTACTTTAGTTTCATCATTTTGTATTAGACGAGCTTGTGCATTACCCCTTAAATAAACTTCAACAGCACTTCTATTATCTGCACCAACCGAATTAACACAAGCATAGAAGCCTCTTCTAACAATCGTTGATGGAACTCGTTGAAAAACTAAGCTAGTAGGGGCAGGGCAAGTTATTGATGCTGCTGTAACTGTCGGGGTTTCGTCTGTTATTGTTGTTTGATCTATAAAATCAACCAGAACCACGGGATCTTGATTGTAAGTTCCCCCTCCTGTCCAACTATTCATTTTTCCTTGTAATGTTATGCCTTTTTGGGATAAATCAAAAGGCTTAAAACCTATATCTGGACATCGACTATATTTTTCAGTAAATCCACTACAAGTACTTCCAGTACTATTTGTAACGCCATCTTTAATTTGCCATCTGGCGATGCGGGCAGCCTTAGACCAGTTAGGATTACTGTCTTTAATTAAATAGTAAGCTACCAATGAGTATACAAAAGAATCATCTTTAAATTGAACCACATCTGAAGAATTTTTAGTTTCAACAGCGTTTTGGCTAAATTCTCGTTTCCAAAAGACAAGCACAGGAACTTTATCTGTTGGGCTAGGTAGTTGATTCCCAGTTGTACTTGCATTTGGGCAAGTAGTATCAACAGTACCGCTTAGACAAGCAATTCCAGTAGCATCATATATATATATTGCTTGTTGGAGATCGCGAGTGATATAGTCAAGGGCTGCTTTAATTTCTTGCTCAGAGGTTGCTTTGGCTTGTTCCTGACCATCAGTATTTAAAACACTGATCATAAAACCTAGTAACGGCGTAATTACTAAAAATGCAATGAGCATAGCCACTAGTAATTCAATCAGGGTAAAGCCACTATTTTTGTTTTGCTTGTGAGAGGGTTTTAGCTGAGTACTTAACAGCCACCTCAATATATTCATTTTGCTACAGGTTCTCCTTAGTGACCGATACTGAGTTATGAAATTATTTATGTTTACCAGGTTAATTATGGTTGACAACCACCAAGGCGATCGCACAAAGCGTTATAGGAACTTTGACCCCTGACAATTTCAGTTGTCATTTCTACTAGTGGTGCTTTGCGATCGCCTAGTCCTCCGGTGAATGTTGCTGCTGTTTTTCCATTGCTATCACTACTTTTTTTCAAGCTACCAGTACCGATGAAGGCATCTGAACGATATACCCGAACTCCCAAACGATAGCTTTGACCACTATCAATTTGAGTGGTACTTGTGCTGATAATTCCAACTGCATTGCCAAAAGCCTGAATGTAAAACTGAACTGGGCTGGTTGTTTTGTAGGTTGTACAGTCGCTTGGTAGAGTTATTTTCCCATCATTGTGAAAGCAATATAAACTAGTTGCGTCTGCGGGAACAGCTGCACTACTGATTAAATAGTCACCACTGGTAGTTGAACTTGATACTGTTCTAGGTGAAGTAGCGGTTGCAGCACTGAGTGGGGTAGGAGTTGATACTTGAGATTCTGCAATTGTTTTAGACTTAATAGCATCAATGAAGGCTTTAGCCGCTCCTGTTGCTAATTCGACCCGTTTAGCTTGCACACGAGTTGCTGTTGACATTACTAGGACAGGTGCGATCGCTACTAGCAAAATGGCAACCACGAGGATCGCTACAAGCGACTCAATGATCGTAAAACCTGACTCGTTAGACTGGGCAGATAATTGTTGTAGTTGGCGTGGGTTCATATTCAATTTCTTAATAAGGCTATGTTTTAAAGTAATTTGCGATCGGGTGTAAGCTAAAAAACATCTAATTTGCATAATCGAATTAAATATAACTCTTGTGGGGTGGGCATCCTGCCCGCCCAGCTTATGCAATTTAAATGTGGAACAGCTTAATACATTCGTAACCTCTCTCCAAACCTCTTCCCCATTAAGGGAAGGAGGCTAGGTCTGTTAACGTGGTTTATTCACCCAAAAAGTGCTGGTAAAAACTCTCATTCAGATACTTTAGGATGGTTGGAGTTGGCAGCTAGTAGGGCGTTCAGTTGCAGGTAGCGCAAATTTGAACTTGCGGTCAGGGGTCGGAGGGGTAGTAACAGGGGTAGAGACGATGGTGCCAAAGTAGGCACTGGGCGCATCCTCAAACCCATCCCCTGCATTCGCATTTTCATCTTGGACAGCACACAACAGAGTTTTCACCCAAAGGTCATCGCGGCCTACTTCTCTGAAGTATTCATTCGGAGGATCTGCTGCTGGAGTTACAAAGCGCTGGGCAAACAAGTCGGGGTTTTGCGCCAATAACGCCACATCAAAACCCCAGTTACGGTTAGGAGGTATATAATAAGGCGCTTCACCAGCACCAGTAGCACCTATAGAAGTACTATCTGATGTGTAACCAGGTCTGTCAGAATGCAGAACTCTAAAAAAGATACTGTTATTCCTAGCAAGGCTAACAGTGTCATTATTATTAGGGTCAGCAGTGGTTGCTGGAGCAGTTGTTGGTCCTGGTCTAACAAACACTTGGAATGGTGCAGTAGCATAGATACTGCGTTTAAATTGGATGAATGAACCGTTGATATTGGCATCAATCCCACCCCAGTTTTCTAAGAAGCGCACAAAGTTATGCAAACCCCCATTGATTTCGTAAGTATTTGCACCCACACGAGCCGGACTATCACCACCCGCAACTACTAGATTAAAAGTTGTTGCACTTGCCTGAGACAACCATCTAGTGTTTTTAACGAGACTAGATGATCCTGCTAAACTGGGGTAATTATTATCTTGAGGTGCTGCGGTTGTTACCTGTAATTGCAATACAGGTTCTAATAACGGCTGGTATGTCGCATCTCTGACTTGAAGAATCAATCCTGTTGTAGTTCCAGGAAAATCCCTCAAACTCTGTGCTGGTGGTTTGTGGTATCTGAAGAATAGACGATTAGTGGCGTTGTATTTTATCGTATTGAGTGGTGAATCTGGTGCTTTAGTGTAAACAGGATCTGTTGTAGTTGCAAACCATAGGGCATTAGTTGCTGTTTCAGGTAAGGTGCCGTTACTAAAAAAGTCTACTACCTTAGTTCCGCCCACTGTTTTTATGCCCAGTACAACGGGAGTAGCGGTATTAAAAGGTATAAAAACACCCAAAGCATTAACTGTTTGACCAGAAGTATTTCGTTTGTAGGCAACTCGGCGGGCAAATCTTTCAAAACCAGCCTTTGCTGGTTGGGCAGTAGTACCAGCTAAGAGTTTGCTACGCTCTGCATTTGCTGGAAGATTATGGGATTGTATTGTTTGATCGCTATCGTAACCAATATACCAATCAGTTACTCCACATTCCGAAACTGGTATCTTGAAGCACATCTCCATTACATACTCTGGGAAAGTTCCTCGGCGCTGAATGGGTGTGACGAAGTTGTTCAAGTAAGAACTGTTATTGTTTACTGAGTCAGTAGAAGCGGGAGTATCTTTATAGTAGTCATCACTACCAGAGTCAATCAAGAATTTAGATGAAGTGACGAAGTTGTTATTCCAGAAACCTACCTTTAGTCGGCTGAGTACGAGGTTAGGCTCACTTCCTTGGTTATTTCGCAAGTCGTAATCACCCTCATTACGGAAACCTTCCCGGAAGCTATTAGAAAGCAAGGTGACAGCATCGGCAATTACTGATGCTGGTCGCCAGGTTTCGCCTGTTGTGCAATTGGGTAGTCTGGGGTCATTAGGACGACAAGCAAAGTCAGGATCGCGATTTGCCTCAGCACGAGTGTAAAATTTAGTATCGTAGTTAGAAGCGCTGGGAGCAGGTAAAAGATCCGGGGTTTTGAATTCTTGTTTAGTGTGCAGATTAAAATCGCCTTTAACATACACTGGTAGCTCAGTTGCTAAAATTAAGCCTTTTTCTTCTGGTCTATAATTAGTCTGACGACTCAAGTCACTGCCATTAATCAACATAATGGCGTTGGGTCGACGTTCTGGATCGAGCCTGTAGTCACTAGCACTGACATTTTCACTAGTTGAGTTACTGGCATCTTTTTGAGCATCATCACGGGAGGCATAGATAATGCCGCTATTGGGCAATAGATATTCGTTATCCGATGCAGCGCCGATTGATTGTGCGCGAAGCAGACCTAAATTTATGGTAGTGGCACGAATTTCTAGAGGCTGACGCTGTTCGACTTCCAGATTGTAGTTTCCAGTTAATGTTGATGGATCAGCTTTATCTATAGCTTTAATTTGTCGGGCATCAAGAAATGCCCTTTCTGTGATTGCACCATCAGGAATGTAGGTAGTACTCTGAGATAGAGTGCCATCAGCAATGTTTATTGCACAGATGGTAGAGTCAATTGCTGATTGCTCAGAGAGAGTGAGTTTGCTGGTAGTTGCTTTGGCCAGTGCTTGTCGTAGTAGAGGATTCACAAGGCGTCCATTGGGAAATACCAAGTTGGCTTGATATTTCAAGCGATCTAGCAAAGTTACACTAGTGTTTGTCACATCATCAGCGCTAGTCGCAGGTGTAAAAAAACCATTGCTATTTACTGTCTGTCCTCTAGTTATGCCAGCAGATGTAGTAGCGGGAGCAGCGTAAACAACCCCATTATTTGATTTGGCTCCAGCAGGTCTAGCACCAACTACTTGACCGCTCACATCCGGTAGTGTACCTGTATTTCTTGCTGTCTCATTGTTTGTGGGATCATAGTAGCTACTTACACAGGCCATGGGTGTTTGATAATCGTCTGGTGTAGCCGCCTTGGGATCGTAGGAATCAAACTTGTAGTGATAAACTGCTGTGGCACGCATTACCAAATCACCACGTTTTTGTTTAGTCGCATCAAGAGGATCGGTCGCATCAGGTACAAGCATAGGCATAGTATCAGGCCAGACTACTGTCCCAGCATTTTCGTTGACTGCTGAGGTGCTTGGATCGTTACTTGGTGTTGGCCGAGTAGGTGTTAGTCCAGAACCTATAGGTCTATATACTCCCGCACCTGTAATCACCCTCAGTCCACCGACCACATCAAGGGGATTAGATCGGGGTGAAGCGGCTGAAATTTCCCAAAAACCATCACGTCCTGTTACCCCTAAATCTGATAACTGTCTGACGCGAGTGGTACGAGTTCGATCTTTAGTAGTGCTACTTGTCCACTTCACAGCAGGAGTGATGGGTTGGGGATCATCATCTCCGACAAACTTTCCTTTTGTGTTGTCCCATATAAGTTCAGGTAGGTTATTGCCTACTACGATGCGATCGCCTAACTCTGTTTCTATTACAGGAGTATTATCTACAACGTCTGGATCTCTAGTAGGTAGTTGCGCTGTATTTAGTGTTAGTGTTGTATTCGCATCTGTTGGATAAATCCACGCATCCATTGGACGTAGCGTATTAACAGAACCTTTCAGAAAAGTTGCTGCATCTGCTGTGGTGTAATCGACACCAGCAGATTTTTCAATACCAGAAGTACCATAAGGAACTTCTATAAATGGTACACGCCTAGTACGTTTACGGAACCAATTTCCCAATTCTTCCTTACGTACTTTAGTCGCATCCAAGCTTGGATCGCTTAGAAGCCGATTATTTATATTAGTTTGGATTTCTTGAGGATCAGTATTAGCTAATTGTGCGTTCACTAATAAGTCTATGCGTTGAGCATAAGCCTGAGTGTTATAGGCAACGTCATTCGAGTTATTTGAAGTGGTTTTATTAGTACCTACTAAAGATTTATTTGTAGTAGGTGTATTATTTTCTACAAATAAATCTACGAATGTTCCACCTGTATTACTTGTACTTATTGGGCTACTAGTTGCAATATTACCGCCAACAACTATCTTGCTATTTTCACGTTCGTAATAACATGAATATCTACTACTAACCTGAAATAGGGTTATATTTTGATCGCTTTTAGCAGTAAATAAGTTACTGTTGGTAAAGATGCGTCCATTGAGACGGAATCTCGGCCCTGGTGTAATATCTAAGTCATCTTCATAGACAACGGCATTATTAGTAATAGAAACTTGACTACGATCTTGTTGCATTTCTAATGCAGAAAAGCCCTTATTACCTCGATACTGCTCATATTTGATTGTTGGTGTATTAAGAGAAGTAGCTTGAGCAATATCACTAATGGGAACTGTTACTGCATAAACGAAAAAGCTTTTTTTCAATTCGCCAGTTGGTAGCTTATACCAACCCGAACTACCTACTAAGCTGGCACTAGTATCACCAGCTACGTCACAAGCTCCACCTGCCTTAGCTGGTAGCATCGGAGGGGTTCTAGCATCTAGTGGGCTTCTACTTCTGGTTTGGATTGTACCAGTTGTTGTACGAGTTTGGGGGGGAGTGCGGAAGTAGAGACCATAGAGAATAAAGCTATCAAATTTACCGTTATTATCTGTATCGGCAGGAAATTTCCAGGCTGTTTGTATGTTTTCTTGATTTTCTAAAGCCATACTACTACCTGCTTCAATCATCGGAGTTGAAGTACTTTTATTAAGGTTATAAGCCAGGGTTATAGGAGTTTCATCACCAAATGTATAGACAGAAAGTTTATTAATTAAGGTATTGTATAGGGTTAGATTTGATGGAACAGAGCGTGGTAGAGTTGGGTCAGCAAACAGTGCAGTTATTTTGGCTTTAGCCCTTTCTAATGCAGGAGTGGCGGCTTGCATTGTTGCTTCATTTACACGGATATTACTAGCATTTTTAGAACGCTCAAAAGACCGAAATAAAATTGCAGTTGTTAACAGTACGACTACCAAAACTACCATCGCCACTGTTGGCAATACAAAGCCAGAGTTAACCGAGCCACGTCTTCTTTGAGTACCAAAAATAGTTCGCAAAAGCCAAATAATTTGCTTATTAATTGCAGATAAAAACTGCTTGCTAATTTGTTTGAAGGTTTTTTGAATTACCTTGAATAGCTGACGTTTTCGAGACATAGCTGCTTCCTGGTCAAGTGGATTATAGCGGATTTTCATTTTTTCAAAGTTTTCACTTATGCCTATCAAGTATTTTCACAGGCATGAGATGCTCCCATATTTATCTAACTACTACATTTGGCTTTACTAACTTCTACCAAATAAAATAGCTATAAAAAAAAGATAATTTATTAAAGTTATATCATTTATAAACTGTTCATTTTATCCGGTAAACACTGATTTTTTTAGAATTATTTAGTTCAAGTCTAATAAATAAGAAGAGCATTACTTCACAGTAGATTTACGTAAATGTGTTTTATTTGAAGACAAATTTATGAAGATGTTACCAGCAGAGTAGGCTTATAATACCCATCTGTTAAAGGAAAGATATCAGTTAGGTGCAAAATAATCAGATGTGCGGCTTAGATTCTCGACTTTTTTAATTAAGAAGTCGGGAATCTTGTTGTTCACATTGCTTTGATTAATTATTAATTACTCACTAGTACAACGGGCGCGTAAATAAACCACCCCTGACGCTCGTTCGCCCTTGGCGTCTCCCCTTCTCCCCAAGGGAGAGGCTAACGCCAAGGGAGAAGACTCGCTAACGGGTGACGCTCTCTACGAGACGCACTCGCGAACGCAGGCTCGCTAACGGCAGTTCCTCATCCCATTGCCCTTGGCGTCTCCCCTTCTCCCAAAGCTATCCATTACCCGGATCTTTCTTAACATTTGCGAGAGTATTCACTCACGTTTTTTATAACCCTGATTCGTTCGTCGTTAATTCTCAATAAAAACCTACTTTTAGCAAGAATATTAAGAGGTAACTTGTCAAGTATGCCTCACACCGAGCGTGTTTAAGATGCCTACAAAACAAGCGTTTCAAGATTGTAAAGAAAGATGTGACTAATGGATAGAGGGAGAGGCTAGCGCCTTCGCGGAGCGTCTCGTAGAGAAGGGAGAAGACCGGACTGCCTCACCATTCCAAATCAATAAAACGCTTATAGCGATCGCCCCGGTTTTGCACCAATACCTGAACAGCCAGCGCACCTCCCTGCTGAATTACAGCCCGGTTAGTAGGTGACGGGAAATTCTTGAGGCAAGTGCAAGACAACATCAGCTTCTGCAACGGTGCTGGGGGCGGGGGGTTGCCCAGTCTCACTAAAGCTATTGCTTCTTCTGTTTCGGTGCGAATAGTCGCAACTTCTCTACCTGCGGGAATTTCGTAAGTATGGGGAAGGGCAAAACTCAGGTAGAAAGTTAGTTCAGTTTCTGCGACTCTTATAATTCTCGATAAAACTACGTTTTTATTGAGAATTAACGACGAAATCATAAGGGTTAGAAAAAATGTGAGTGAATACTCTCACAAATGTTGAGAAAGATCCGGGTAATGGATAGGGGGGATTAAGGGGGGTAATTTGACTTGTGTCTTTTTAAAGCTTAGTTGTGCCAGAAGGTTAAAAGAATTCGTAATTTAATTAAGTCGGTCAGTGTGAATATTTATCGTTGGGATGAGGCAGGAGGTAGCTATGCTGGAGGCAGGAGGGAAGAGGGTTTGAGTCTATTTAATTTTTATTAACATAGTTTGATTTTTCCACATCGTTCTACTTAGTTGGGAATTTAAATCCTAACTTTTTTATAAATCACCAAGAAATACAATTTGGTGAGTAACTTAAACTCAATAATTACGAATTACGAATTTTGAATTACGAATTAGTGAATTTGGTATGGTGAGAAATCGTAAGTTCTGAAAATCCAGCATGAGTAAGTTAGGGACAGCCTTCAGTGAAGGGATAATTGCCTTCATAGCTACTAACATAGATGACATCATTATCTTGTTAATATTTTTTTCACAGGTAGATGTTAACTTTCGACGGCGGCATATCTTACTCGGTCAATATCTGGGTTTTACAGCCATTATCATCGCTAGCTTACCAGGTTTTTTTGGGGGATTGGTTGTACAGCGAGAATGGATAGGATTGCTAGGATTGTTACCAATAGCAATTGGAATTCAACAATTAGTATCTAGAAAAGAAGAAACTATAACAGTTCACACAGTCAGTAGTGATTTTAGGCAGTCCACACCGACTAACTCGGTATTGTCTTTTATTTTGAGTGTTTTGCATCCCCAAACCTATAAAGTGGCAGCAGTAACGATCGCTAATGGTGGTGACAATATTAGTATATATATCCCTTTATTCGCTGGTCACGATCTTGCTAGCTTGGGAGTAATTCTAAGTATATTTTTTATCATGGTAGGGGTTTGGTGTGCGATCGCTTATTTTTTAAGCCGTCAACCTACGATTGCTGATATTTTAACTCGCTACGGTGAAGCTGTAGTACCTTTTGTGTTAATTGGCTTGGGTCTATTCATTATGTATGAACGAGGTACATTCACTCTACTACCTTGGGTGAGAAGTTAATTAACGTTGGATTTTGAATGCTGGATTTGGTGGGATTGAACGATGAAAACTCCAATCTGAAATTAAATTGTTAGTGTTCGATATTCGGAGACAAACTTTTTTGTTTACCAATTCTTAACCAAAACGTGTTTTTAACATCAATATAATGAACAATGATTTTTTCAATCATTGGAAGCTATGTCATGCAATACTCTTTTATATCTGCAATTGGGTACAATTCTATCCATTTTCGCCCAAGCATTCAACCTGTTTTTTGTCTGATTTCCATGATTGCCCCGTTTTTGTGCTTTAATTCAGCACAAGCGCGGATAATTGGGCAAGATATCACTTCAATCACTACTGATACTGTTTCGTTTCCTACTACATCCATTACAAACGTTGCAGGTGATAGCGAATTCGCAGGCAGTACTTTTACTCTCAACTTCGGCGGGCAAATTCAATCAATTACAGGATTGACCACCACAGAAGGCAGCACAACATTTAGATCCATCCCTGCTTTTGTGCAGATTCGTCGTAACCCCGCCACAGATGACAGAAAGCTAGCTTACTACCAAGGCAGTTTTGATTCTTCCTCTAATACCTTTAACTTTCTTAGTTTGGGCCCACTTCCAGAGAAAACGCTGTTTAGTATCAACAATATCTTGGCAGGCCCAGATAACGTTTTTACTAACACAGGTGCAAATTTAGGCGGCACACTTTACAACGGTAACGCTAGTATCGAGCGGCTTGACTTTGTACTTGTTAGACCTGTGAAGGCAAATAATAAAATTGGCTTTACCGTCTTCGAGCGGGGATTACCTACTGGACACGATGGTTTCGGTATTGCGGCGATTACAAGTGTGGATAAACACGGAAATCCCACTTCCTACGGACCCATTTACTTGATAGCAGCTTCCACTTGGGGTAAAACACCGTTACAAGACCCGATTCCCCAATATTATTTCCTGAACAATGCTGCTAAAAATAATAGTGGAATTCCCACAAACCCTGCACTCACTATTCCACCGAACCAAGTTTTAGGAGGTCTTCTGATTCGCACCGACGAACTGGTGTCACAGGGAAAAAAGGTCTACGGCTACTCGCTGTTTGCCCCTGATGTTACTTGCACTCCCAAAACACTGCTGAATGTCGCTAATTCTTGTTTTCCTACGAATACTGGAACGAACGGAGGGATAGATTTAGCTGCACCTAATCTCGGTGCCGTCTTTTTGGAGAATGAGTGAGCAGCGAAAAACTTTTACAACCAAACTCTATTACCGAGTCCTGTCAAACCTGATGAACTAATTTCCAACTTACCATCATCAAAATGGTATAAATGATAAACCGTAGTGGGCGCTGGGGAGCTACCTGACAGATTTTAGCACCTAGTAACACCCCAGGCACAGAGCCTAGCCATATAGGGAGTACCAAACTCCAATCAACTGTTCCCAGGCTCAGATGACCAAGGGCTGTAAACAGCAGTAAAATCGCTGCGTGTGAAATATCTGTACCCACTAACTTCCGGGCATCAAGGCGGAAAAACCCAATCAGCACTAGGGCAAACATTGAACCTGAGGAGACGCTAGTTAGACCAACCAAACAGCCTAAAATTGCTCCCAAAGTAATTGTCATAAATCGACCAAAGTTAGTTTCTAAGTTTAACTTTGGCAGTTCGGGTAAATTAAATTTAGGGAAAAAAGTCAATAACAACAATTGCACTAGTGCTAAAACTGTGACTAACAAAATCATCCCGCCAAGCAAACGCAGCAAGATATTATCTAGGTTATACTCACCTGTACGTTTAATGAGGTGCAAAATCCCTACCCCAAACAGTGAGCCTGGAACACTCCCGAATGCCAGCCATTTGACAACTTCTATGTCAAGGGTTTTCTGTTCCCAATGCTTGACGCTACCAACAATCTTCATCAATGTGGCAGCCACAACATCAGAACTCACAGCGATAGAAGGCGGAACCTGAAAAATAAAAATCAACATTGGGGTGATGAGAGACGCTCCACCAATTCCCGTCAAACCAACGATGATACCAACAAAAAAGCTTAAGAACGGTAGTAAGAAATAGTGCATACTCTTCGGGGGTTTCAACAACTAGTTATCAGTTATCAGAGTCTTGTTGAGTCTCCCACTTCTATAAGTGAGCAGCGTCGGTAAGGGTTGATTAAATCCCCAAACGAAGCCTTGATAACTTTTCACTGACTTAACTACGAGCAGCTAGAGAGCAGTAACTCAGCCAAACTATAGCCCAGTGGTAGACAGGGGCTAGTTATAATAAGTTATTGCGTTTCTCAAGAATTCTTGGACAACTTAAAACCTGTGTGGAGGTTTTTGTCAGCATGACAACTGGCATTTAGCTTAAACAGACTTTGATAACTGCTTATTGGTCAGTTGCTCTGCCAAACTCAACTTCTAACTAGGTCTTTCTCCAGTTTTACATATAAAATCACGTAAGGCGATGAACTTACCGTATTTTACTCGGAAGTATGATTAAACGTCTAGCGTATTCGCGTTGTATATCGCTCAAATATCTGGATAATACACCGCAGTCCGTCAAACTCACTACGGACTAGTTGCGAAAAAACTTACCTACAAGTTAATAACCATAGGGATAATTCCAAACTTTGTAGAGATGCGATATATCGCATTTATGTTGCAATTAGGCAACATCCTGAAAGTGATTACAATACTCAAGGCCAAGTATTGAAAAAAGCTTGACTTGCAAGCAACTATCATGCTAAGTTCAATCAAACCATTCGGTCGGTAATATTTTATTTACAGCAATTTTCAATTTAATAAAATCCCTACTCCCTACTATCAAAATCGCTGTAATGTCCAAAGGCGAAGAAACAAAAACCAGAATTCTCCAGCAAGCAGCCGAACTGTTTAATCAACAGGGGTATGCAGGTTCATCGATGTCAGACATTATGCGTGTTACCGGATTGCAAAAAGGAGGAATTTACAATCACTTCCAAAGCAAAGATGATCTTGCGTTACAGGCTTTTGATTTTGCGATCGCTCGCATTAAGCAGCATACTAGATTTGCATTACGAAGCAAACACCACGCAGTAGAACGTCTGCAAGCAATTATTGGGGTATTTAGTAGCTTCGCACAAAATCCACCGCTCAAGGGAGGGTGTCCACTGCTGAATACTGCTGTGGAAAGTGATGATGCTCATCCGGCGTTGCGAGAACGTGCTCAAAAAGCGATGAACTCTTGGCTGCATCTAATTTGTCGAATTATTGAAAAAGGAATTGAAAAGGGTGAAATTCGCCCGGAAGTGAGTGCTGATGAAATCGCTACCATCATCATCGCAACACTGGAAGGAGGCATAATGATCAGCAAGCTTTATGGAAATTCAATTCATATCCATAGGGTAGTTAATCACCTGAATCAATACTTGGAAACTTCTCTTTAATTGAACAGGCCGAGCAGTATGAAAAAATATCAAGAGAAATAATGCTAGTAAATAAAAACTTATACAGACCATTAGAAGTAGTATTAGCAATTCCTGTAAAAACATACGACATTGATTTTATGGGAATTGTGAGTAATATCGTGTATATCAGATGGCTAGAGGATTTACGTCTAAAGTTTTTAGATGAACATTGGCAACTCAATCAACAAATTGAGCAAGGATATACACCGATTCTAGCCGGAACTGAAATTGAATATAAACGTCCAATAAAGATTATCGATCGGGTGATTGGACGTTTATGGCTGAGTAATTTAGGACGCTTAAAGTGGACTGTGCAAGCTGAAATTTTATCTAACAATGAGTTAGCAGCAGTGGCTAGCCAGAAGGGTGGTTTTGTCAGTCTGCAAAATAATCGTTTGATTCCCATTCCAGAGGAATTACAGAAAAAATATTTACATTATCAACAAGGGATTCAGAAAATTTAATCATTAGAAATACTTCAATATTTTTTTGAGTTTTTACAGACTGTTCGGTTTGTTTGTAAACATAATCTGGACTATAATACCGATTCTTCATGAATACGCGAAAGAACCCCACTGCCTGCGGCACCTCCCCTTAGTAAGAGCAAATTGGGAGGGGTCTCTAAAAACCTACTAATTTCTTGATGCTTCCCCTTAATCTCCTCTCTGCAAGTGGGCTAGCATATATAGCACAAGCCTTGGTGATTAGGACATCAACAGATGATAAAACTTAGACACAAAAAGACTTTTCACCCAGTCCCGAGTCCCTTGTTATACAAAAGTCGAAAAAAGCTCGATTTACTATTGTCCGCTCATTCGTATGCAGAGTATGGGAACGAGGAAAACCTCATCAAGCTTAGGTTTTTAGGACTTGTGTGTGCACCGTAGATAAGCAGGGAGGGGAGATGAAATGTAGTTTAAGCTCTTTGAGTTTATTCGGGTTTAATAAGCAATCAAGCGGACATGATATGAAAGGTCAAATATTCACAAATATTTTGTTGAGTGGGCAAACAGCCAACTTTTTATTGTCAATCTCGTAAATATACGGGAACTTCTTGTTTTGAGTTTTAGTCACTTTATGTCACTTTGAACAGCAAGGCGGTTCTGACTCCAATCGATTAGGTATAGTCCAACTTAGGCATTGCAGCCTTATATGTCGTCCAATTTGACTGACCCTAACTCTTCGGTAAACCACTGTACCCATCCAAAGGTATGTACAAATGCTGTTATCCGTTGTCAGCTTTTCCTGAATTGTCTTTATATATACAATAATTACACTTTGTTAGTCAGATTAACGCAGACTTAAAGCACTTTTAAATCGCGAAAATGGATGTTTGCTTATAGAAAAATTTCGTCATATCCAACCAAATATTACCATAATTATTTATATTTATACTAAAAGTTGATGAAAGCTATATCAAACAACACCTCAAACACTTTTGCAACCAAAAACCTCTATACTAGACTAAACTTTGATAAATTTGAGAGTTTTGTTAATTGCAACACCAAAAACTATGAATTTTTAGATGAAATACTAGCGTATCTTATAGTCTATAGTTTTTAAGGTTTAGTCAAAACTATATCCAGTATCATCAAAAAACTGCAAACTTCATGTGGTGCAAAAATCAAGTGGGGAGTGAAAACATGAATTTACGTAGAGATGCATTGCAAATCCTCAAAGAAACTAGCCGAACTTTTTATATCCCAATTAGTGTTTTACCGCCAGGATTACAAGAAGCAGTAGCATCAGCATATTTGTGTATGCGTGCCATTGATGAAATTGAAGATCATCCTGAACTAGATAACGCTACTAAAGCAAAGCTGCTAAGAACTATTAGCCTGACATTACAGGCAGGAGTTGATGGCTTCGCAGTAGATGCTTTCTTTGCGGGATTTAGTGGGTATGAGAATTCATTAGAAGAAGTCACTTTGAGGGTTAGAGAATGGTCACTGCTAGCACCAGATACCATTGCACCTCGAATTTGGGATGCCACTGCTGCAATGGCAGACCGGATGGCTTATTGGGCAGAAAAAAACTGGAAAATTTATACAGAATCTGATTTAGATTGTTATACCTTTGGAGTTGCAGGTGCAGTGGGATTGTTACTTTCTGACTTGTGGACTTGGTATGATGGAACACAAACGAACCGTACTCAGGCGATTGGTTTTGGTCGGGGTTTACAAGCAGTCAATATCTTACGTAACCATACTGAAGATTTGGGGCGTGGAGTAGAATTCTTCCCAGAAGGTTGGAGTGCAGAAAATATGCAAGAGTATGCCCGGCGCAATCTAGCCTTGGCAGAAGCTTATATCAAAGACCTTCCAACGGGGCCAGCCTTAGATTTTTGTCAAATCCCCTTCACCTTGGCAAACGGCACTCTTGACGCCCTTGCTAATGGTAAAGAGAAACTCAGCCGCAGTGATGTTTTTGCACTTATCGAACAGCTGATTAGTGTGAACATGAAAGCTAGCTAATAATCTCTTAAGGACTAACGGAGATGATTCTAAATTGCCTCCAAATTTGGGCATCCAATAATTCTACAGCGACTGCGACTTTCTGTAGGGTAGCCAGTGCGGTCTTCTCCCTTCTCTACGAGACGCTCCGCGAAGGCGTTAGCCTCTCCCTTGGGGAGAAGGGGAGACGCTAAAAGCGATAGCGCAGCGTTAGCGAGTCCGCGAGCGTCTGGGGTCTCCCCAAATATAGTAACTGGCGTTGGGCACTGCCCTCCAATACCTTTTAATACCAATTATCCCATGCAAAAAACCAGATTAAAGCTGATTTCCTGAATGGGATAACAGCACGATGCACGTCACAAGCCTTGAGAGAAGAATTGGTAGAAAGTAGTATAAACAGTATTTGCCAATCTAAGTATAATAAACAATCTTATTTAGCGATCGCTTTAGGTAATCTCAGCTAAACTTTAGGAACTCTTCAAAGGATTTCCAGCAAAAATTACCTGGCAAGAGTTGATTAATGTCTAAATAATTGAAAGGGAGTATAACACTCCCCGTAATTATTCGTGCAGCGAGTTGAGAGTGCATGAGCTACTGCTTAAATCCTACCTGTTCCAATCCAGAAAATTTGGTATATAGCCAAAGGTGTCAGTCTTGTGGCTCGCAACTACTGTTGCGCGATCGCTATCAGGTGATCAAACCATTAGGTCAGGGTGGCTTTGGAGCGACCTTCCTAGCCAATGATCAAGGCTTACCAGGAGAACCGAGTTGCGTAATCAAACAATTACGCCCATCAGGAAGCGCCCCACACGTTTTACAGATGGCCAGAGAACTCTTTGAACGAGAAGCCAAAACTTTAGGTAAGATTGGCAATCATCCCCAAGTACCTAGATTGTTAGACTATTTTGAAGATCATGAGCAATTCTACTTAGTTCAAGAATATATCAGTGGCGATACCTTGCAAGAGGAGGTCAAACTTAATGGCATCTTGAGCGAAACTGGAGTTAAGCAATTTTTGAGCGAGATTTTGCCACTTTTGCAATACATCCACGAGCAAAAGGTGATTCACCGTGATATCAAGCCAGCCAACTTAATTCGCCGCACCCAAGATGCCAGAATGGTACTCATCGACTTTGGGGCCGTCAAAAACCAAATTAGCCAAAGTGCGACAGGCCCATCAGGACAGACAGCATTAACTGCGTATGCTATTGGTACTCCTGGTTTTGCACCTCCAGAGCAAATGGCTATGCGTCCAGTCTACGCCAGTGATATTTATGCATTGGGGGTAACATGCATTTATTTACTGACTAGCAAAACTCCTAAAGATTTAGATTACAATCCCAATACTGGCGAGATGATGTGGGAGCAGCTTGTGCAAGTGAGCGATCACTTGGGCAATGTGTTACGAAAAATGTTAGAGGTGTCTGTACGTAATCGCTATCAGTCAGCGGCAGAAGTTCTCAGAGCGCTGGAAATAGAACCATACTTAGATAGTTTAGCAAAGGGTTTGCTGATTAAATCTGATAATGGATCTAAAGAGCGAACACATAACCACCTGGAAAATTCTGCTGTTTTATGTAACAACCCTGCTGCTACCAGCACTGGAGTGGCACAGGTAGCGGCAGCGATTCGTGCTAGACGAGCCAAGACCGCAGAAGCCGCGGGATTACACCAAAGTTCTGGGATGGCCAAATCAACGACTTTCACTAGCAACAGCAATGGTTCACAAGTTCAAAATTCTAAAGTTGGGCGGAAGTTAGATACCCAAGGTTTATTAACAGCTTATCTGAAGGGAAGACGAGATTTTGCCTTACACAATTTAAATTTGCTAAATCTGCAAGGTGCTGATTTATCTCAAACAAATTTCCATTCTGCTCAATTGCAAAAAACCAATCTTCAGGGAGCTAATCTTCACAATAGTGATTTTGGCAGAGCTAGTCTGACTCGAGCAAATCTTAAGGATGCTAATTTGAGCAAAGCATACTTTAACCATGCTGATTTAGAAGGAGCAGACCTGCGAGGTGCAGACCTTAGCAATGCTTATCTCAGTAATGCTAACCTCCGAGGAGCTAATCTGTGTGGTGCTAATCTCACCAGTGCCAAAATTTCTGATGAGCAGCTAGCACTAGCAAAAACAAATTGGATGACCGTGCGCCCCAATGGGAAACGAGGCTTGTTGTGATTTTAAAGTGTGAACTACCCCAACCTCTAGACGGATGGGGTTTCCCAATTCATCGGGAATAGCCTCTTTTGTTGCCGTAGTTCTATGCGAATATTCTCCTATATTAGATTCTAGATTATCCTGACAGATGAACCCTTTTGATTAAAATCAATTATTTGAGATTAGTAAAATAGCCTCAACCTCTCTGTTTTGAAATTCTCCATTTTTAGTAACAATTTTAAAACACTTATTTTATAGCAAGGGACGGGAACTGGGGAAGGTGGGATTCCCTCTGAGGATAAGGGGTAATGGGGACTGGGTGAAAAGTCTTTTTGTGTCTAAGTTTTATCATCTGTTGATGTCCTAATCACCAAGGCTTTTGCTATATCAGAATCACAAGGCTGAACTTTTCTTAATATCTGGGAAATTAGGGCTGATTCTTCTCGATAAAAACTTAGATTCATTCAGAATTGACCAAATATATATAATGTTTAGGTTGATCGATAGCCATCACTATCACCGAATTTTAGATTTTAAATTTTGAATAATGGAATTGAAGATTCTCTCATTCAAAATTTAAAAAGGTTTGAAGCCCACGCCACTTGCTTCTCCCTTGGCGCTAGCCTCTCCCTTTGGGAGAAGGAGAGACGCGCAAGGGACAAGCCGGGGAACCCGTCCAACGCAGTGGCTCCCGAATTTAAACGCGAGAATAAATTTAAAATCCAAACATCGTAAATTCTTTATTCAAGCCCCTGACTTGATTGCTGGGGTCAATCTAAAATCTAAAATCTAAAATCCTTGCATTGTGTGACAAATATTAAAAAATATCCAATTATCTAGTAAAAATACGTAGATATTTGTCAATTCTTCATGAAATCTTTATGATTTTTATCTGTTACAAATAACAAATGATTATTTACAATAAATAATAAAGTATCATAATAATTTTCTAAAGATATTTCCATGCTTTTTATGGCTATAAATAACAGTGAATCTCGCACCTAAAATTTTTAAAATAGAATGATCTAAACCACTAAATTTTTCAGATGGCAACAAAAAGCAAAAAATCAATTATCCCTGATTGTAGGCTGGAGAAGTATATCACAACCGAAATCAGGTAGTATAAGGTTTACGTATAATGACTGACTTTGCACAAACGGAAATAGAACGGCGATTAACTTTATATCAAGTATTCCTCAAGTTGTATGAACACCACAGCAGCCTTCTAGATGAAATTCTTCAGCTAGAAAACCTATCTCAACCGTCGTTGAGGAGAGTCAAGGCGGGTTACGTACATGGTGTCGTGGATAATACTGCTGTTTATTTGATAACTAACTTGGGTGACAATCAGACTCAGAGTTTACACCAGCCACAACAAATCTGGACGATAGGTCGTAATCGCAACAGTGGTATTTACATTGCTGACAGTCATCTGTCTCGTCGCCACGCTGCGATTCAGCATATTGACGAGCAAGGCTTTTACTTAATTGATTTCAACAGTACCAATGGCTCGTTTGTGAATGGTAATCGCGCTGTTAGGCCGATCAAGCTCAAAGATGGCGATCGCATCCGTCTAGGAAATATGACTTTTGATTTTTTTGTGAATGATACTTACCGTGTTCTGCCAACTGTTGCAATGGATTTATTAATGCAGCTTGTGCATCGAACGAATAATCATACAGTAGACATACTTACTTATTCCCAGAATAAACAAAAATCTCTAATTGAAAAACCAGATTCTAATTTAGAGGCTTTGAGAAATTTCCCAATAGTTGAGAAACTTGAAAATTTTGATGACAACTTCAGTTCAGAACAGAAATCAGAAATTTTAGACCGCCTGTTTACCACACAAATACCGTCTAATCCCAGCCAGCTAAAAAATTGGAACTTCTAGAAGTTTTCAATTGCTTCAGGAGTGCTGTACATGGATAGCTTGACATTTAGTCTGTGAGTCTGTACTGAGTGAGAAGGTAATACCAATTCAAAATTCAAAATGACGCTCTCTACGAGACGCTGCGCGTAGCTTGCTTCTCTGTAAGAGTACGCGGACTTGCTAACGCTGCGCTAACAAAATTCACGCATTAAGAAAGCCAGATAGAACAAAGTTTGGAAGTATGTATCGGTCACATTCTTTTTTTAAATTGGTATAAAGTTTGCTAAAGACAGACAAGCAGACAAATAGTGAAAGTTAAAAAGGAACTCGTGAAAATATATAAAAAAAATTAAGAATTTGATTAAATATCATAGCAATCATTTTGGAGTGGCATTTTTAGCTCACAATAAAAAGAAAGCAATTCAGGGATTGAGTGAGTAAGTTATGCTCTATCCTGGCAACAGGAGGATACTCAAGGTCTACCACCAGTAGTAACAAAAGTAGTGATGTACTCCAGTTATGTGGCTTACCGCTACGCGTCTGTGCCAAAAAAAACCCCCAGCGAGCGTTAGCCAACCAGGGGAGTTAGTTATCAGGGTGCATCTACCAATTAAATGTTCTCAGGTTGAAGACCATACTCCGGATAAATTTGTACAAAGGTCAGTTATTTTTTAAATAAAAAAACCCCAGTCGGTGTTAACCTACTAGGGGAGTGAGTTATCAGGGTGCATCTACCAATAATCTTTTCTAGGGGCAGCTAGTATCTTCCGGGAAAAATGAACTAAATTAAAGTTGATGGCGATGTCTATAACGGGCTGTGACGCTCGTACCTCTATGGAGAAGCAAGCTATGCATAGCATCTCTGAGAGGAAAAGACTCGCTAACATTCCTCTATGAGACGCATTTGCGATCGCTATTGGTAACGCAACTAGTAGAAAAAACTTCCAGTGGGTGTTAACCTATCAAGGGAGTGAGTTATCAGGGTCAGTTATTTTTCTTAAATAAAAAAACCCCCAGTCGGTGTTAACCTACTAGGAGAGTGAGTTATCAGGGTGCATCTACCAATAATCTTTTCTAGGGGCAGCTAGTATCTTCCGGGAAAAAGAACTAAATCAGAGGCGATGTCTACGATGGGCTGTGAAGCTCGTACCCTGATGGAGAAGCAAGCTACGCATAGCGTTTCTGAGAGGAAAAGACTTGCTAACATTTCTTTACGAGACGCATTCGCGTTCGTTATCGGTGACGCAACTAGAAAAAACCCCCAGTGGGTGTTAACCAACCAGGGGAGTGAGTTATCAGGGTGCATCTACCAATAATCTTTTCTAAAGTAAATGGGTCGCTACCGGATAAATTAGCAAAGGTTGAAGTTGTTACTGTTTGTTGATCGAAGAAAAACCTCAGAGGGGTTAGTTATCAGGACAGACCTACCAATTAAACCAATTCGCAATTCGCAATTCGCAATTCGCAATTACGTTTTGTAACGGGGATTTAACCCCGACACAAAACCTGCTGTCTATAAAGACAGGGGACTTAAACTCCCAAATTTTGTTAAACGATCGGTGCGCTGCTTTACAAAATGGGTGTGTCAGGGTTAATCAATAGCATTCAATTTTCATAAAAAAACCCCCAGTGGGCGTTAGCCAACCAGGGGAGCTAGTTATCAGGGTGCATCTACCACTTAATTGTTCTAGGTTTAACCACCATGCTCCGGATAAATTTATTAAAAAATTGATTGTTGTCGTGTATTAAAAAAAACAAAAGTGCATATTAACTGAATTAGGGGAGTTAAAGATTAGAGGGACATCCATCTATTAATCAAGTACTCTAGGATTAAGCACTATTTTCTGGTAGAGAATATCTGCGTCAGAAGTTGCTGTTGTTTGCCAAAAATAAAAAAACCCCCAGTGGGTGTTAGCCAACTAGGGGAGTTGAAGATCAAGGTGCATCTACCAATTAAGTGTTCTAGACCCAAGTAATCCGATCCGGATAAAGTTGTAAAGGCAGAAAAACCAAAACGACACCGAATCAGAAACATTCAGGGGCGCGATGCATCTAAATTATCAGAAGAAGCGAAAAATCGACTTGAAACTTTCGCGTTTCAAACCAGATTTAGGAGGCGGACAGGAGAAGTTGTGACCCAGGAATTCCATATTTCCGTAACCCCAGTAGGGCAAAATGACTACTTGGTGCGGACGGAACAAGTCGCGCCTGGGGTACCATTGGCAGAAGAATTGGTGACTTGGCCTATAGCTGATTGGTTGATGGCTGCTGGGCATTTGATGAATGACCCGTTGAATTCGGTGTTGCAAGGAGATCCATTTACCTCTGGCGGGCATGAAAGCGATATCGCCAGAAACTCTGTGAATTTGGTGGCGTTGGGTCAACAATTTTATAACGCCCTATTTCAAGGCACTCTCAGAGATAGTTGGATTACTGCCCAAGGTATTGCCCAGAACCATCAACAAGTACTACGGTTACGCTTGGGGCTAAAAGACACTAGATTAGCTCGTTTGCCTTGGGAAGTGATGCACGCAGGCGATCGCCCTCTGGCTACTGGGCCTTATGTAGCTTTTTCTCGCTTCCAAAGTGGAATATTGGGGGCTTCTCCTTTGCGATCCCTGCGGGGGGCTACGCCTACGCAAAATATGCCCACACCTCTAGAACAAGGTGGTGTCAAAGTCTTGATGGTAATTGCTTCTCCCTCAGATCAAGTCCGTCTTGACTTACAGAAACAGGAAGCAATTAAACTGCAAGCCGAACTTCACCGTCAAACGTCACGACCTAGTGAAGGTCGCAATCGTTTCCCCGAAATTGAACTCACTGTATTAGACCAACCAGGGCGGGAAGAACTGACGCAAGCCCTAGAACAAGGTAGATACCACGTTCTCCACTACTCTGGTCATAGTAACTTAGGCGCAAATGGCGGAGAAATTTATCTTGTTAGTCGCAGAACTGGCTTAACAGAAATCTTGACTGGGGACGATTTAGCAGGTTTGCTCGTCAACAATAATATCCAAATGGCAGTGTTTAATTCCTGCTTGGGTGCGTACATAGCAGCGTCTAATCCCTCTGGAGATACTGGCGAACGAAACTTAGCAGAAAGTCTAGTGAAGCGCGGAATTAGAAGCGTTTTGGCGATGTCAGAACGGATTCCTGATGAAGTGGCGTTGACCCTCACACAATTGTTTTACCGTAATTTAAATCAGGGATATCCAGTAGATTTGTGTGTAAGTCGGGTGCGCCAAGGATTAATTTCTGCTTATGGTTCTCACCAGATGTACTGGGCATTACCGATTTTATATCTTCAGCCAGAATTTGACGGTTTTTTAAGTCAGGAAACTGAGATATCCGCAAGTACGGAGTCGCTAAATCAGTATAGTTCGCCTTTAGGGGTAACTTCCACGATGTACCCTGGTATGCCTGATGATAGCGAGATGCCTTTAGGAATGGAAGACATGATTCCTAGTGGTTTGACGCGGGACTCTTCTGGGTTGGACTGGCTAGGTGAAGATACTTGGGGCGATCTAGTTGATGAAATTGAGTATGACGATCCCAGCTATGAAGAAGATTCTGCGATCGTTTCGGATTTATTTCGTCAGCTAGATAACCAAAAAGCTCCAACTGAACCGGATCAACAAATTCGCGACAATAGTCTTCACCAAAGCCAGATTTCAGAAGAAATGACTTCTTCAGAAGAATCAGCAGATTTGTGGGGAGAAGTTCCCCCACCGCCACCTGCAACTCCTGGAAACCTTGAAGAAAATTGGCAAAATTCTAATTTTTCGCGTAGGCATAGCGCGCCGCAGGCATCGCAACCACCCCCACCAAGAAATCGTACCCGTCGCCGTCAGCTGTGGCCGATTGTGGGCGTTGTGGGGATGAGTACGTTAGCAGCTGCGATCGGTTTAAATTGGTGGTGGCAAAATCGCCCCCAAGCACTGCCTAAAATACCAGAAATTGCTACCCAGTCTCTACCTGATTCTCGACCGATTCAAAAGCAGCCGAATATCGATTTAGGAATAGAAGCGACTGGGATTGTCACCGCTACTGCTACGGAAAAATTGAGTCAGGGTGACTTGCAAGGTGGGTTATTGGCTGTAGAAGAACTACTCAATCGAGGCGCACTGGCTGCGGCTGAAACTTCCTTAAAACTAATTCCCAGTAAACAAGCTGACGATCCATCTGTGAATTTTTACAAGGGACGATTGGCGTGGCAGTCCATCCAAACTGGAGACAATAACTATAGCGTCGATGATACCCGTCGTTATTGGGAAACTGCTGCCAAAGCTAAACCCGAATCGCTTTTGTATAATAACGCTTTGGGATTTGCCTACTACACAGAAGGCAATCTGAATCGAGCCAATGATTCTTGGTTCAAGGCTTTGAATTTAGCTCTCAAAGAACAAAACACAAATTCAACATCCCAAAATACAGCAGTTCCTCAAGATGCTTTAACTTCTTATGCTGGTTTAGCTCTTGGACTGTATAAATCTGCACTTAGTCAATCTAAGGGTAAGCAGACACAATATTTGAATGAAGCGATCAAGTTGCGGCAAACGGTTCTCAAGTCCGATCAAGAAAATTTTCAGGTAGATAAATTAGCTAAAAATTGGCTGTGGACGGAAAAGGCGATTGAAGATTGGCGATCGCTCCTTCAGGAAAAAGGTGAAGAACAGTAATATAGCAAAGTGCTGAGTGCTGAGTGGTGAGTGCTGAGTAGAAACTCAGTATTATCAAAGGTTTCAGCAACCAACATAGTCCTAACCTATGCTTCGACTGCTATATATTGTGATAGCGGGATCGCTTTTAATAGTTTAGAACTGCCACGCTGATTAATTCAACGTGAGTTCGACGGAACTAAAAAATGGCAGGAGGTAGTGCAGGCAAATCTTT
>NZ_JAVRBM010000052.1:0-61016 GCF_034531255.1 Nostoc sp. ChiQUE01b
TTTTAGATCCAATGTTGCGTGCCTGGTTGCTCGAGGATATTGGCAGGGGCGATCGCACTACAAATACGCTTTTAGTAGAAGACGTGACGCTAGGCTCTGCTAAATGGATCGCAAAAGCTTCAGGGATAATTGCTGGCTTACCAGTTGCAGCTAGGGTGTTTCAGATTTTGAATGAAAAAGTTAGCTTTGTGGCGGTTGCATCTGAAGGTGCATGGTGTGAGCCTGGACAGGTGGTAGCTGAAATTCATGGTTCACTGGATGCGCTGCTGATGGGGGAACGAGTCGCGCTCAACTTGGCTATGCGGTTGAGTGGGATTGCGACGCTGACTAATATATATGTAGAGAAAATTGCTGATTTACCTGCTCAATTGGTGGATACGCGTAAAACTACACCAGGGCTGAGACTGTTGGAAAAGTACGCGACTGCTTTGGGTGGGGCAATTAATCACCGGATGGGGTTGGATGATGCGGTGATGATCAAGGATAATCACATTGCGGCGGCTGGGGGAATTGGAGAAGCTGTTACCCGTATTCGTTCTCAAATTCCTTATCCCTTGACTATAGAAGTAGAGACGGAAAGTTTTGAGCAGGTGAAAAAAGCTTTGCAGCACAAAGCTGACATTATTATGTTGGACAATATGCCTTTGGATATGATGCGTCAGGCGGTGCAGTTGATTCGCCAGCAGGATAGTCGGGTGAAAATAGAAGCTTCGGGGAATGTGACTTTGGAAACGATTCGTGGTGTAGCGGAAACTGGTGTTGACTATATTTCTAGTAGTGCGCCGATTACTCAATCGAAGTGGTTGGATTTGAGTATGAGGATTGTACTTTAAATAGAACGAGGTAAATTATTCTACTGCAAAGTCAGTGTAATGTCGCATTTTTGGAGGATCAAAGCCTAAAACAATGTCTTCTTTGGGTACACCGAGTTCAACCAACTGGTTTGCAATTCCAACTTCAGTACCATCTTGTTGAATCCAAATTTTGCGATCAATGATGTCTAGGTGAAGGACAGTGCCATATAGTCGCTTTGATCCGTACCAACCAACGTAGACTAGTTGGTAGTGGTCACGTTCGGTATCGAAAATAGTTTGGGCTTGGATGCGATCATCCCACACGAGTTTGGCGCGTTCTGTTAGCAAGTTTTGGATGTGTTGTCGGTATTCGTTGACGGTAGCCATTGTTGAATTACCTCCCCATCAATATTGTAAATCAACAACAGAAGTTGGTTTTGCTGAATGAGTCTCTGAATAAAGGAAGTTGCAAAAAATCGCTCGTAAATATCGCTGGACACTGCTAAATATAAAACTCGTTTTGAATCTTGAATACTTAAAGCTGCCCTATATGCTATAAATTGTCCCAGCGCTCCGTAAAATTCTGAAATCTTGGATGGGCCAAGGAAACTTTTGATTTCTACAGCAATTTTCAATCCTTCCCTTTCAGCTGCAATCACTTTTTCTGCACCAAGGTCTATGGCAAGATCAAATGTACCAGCTTGCAAGGGATAGGGGTCATGAGTGATTAACCAACTATCTTTCTGGAGAGCGGTTTTAACAACTTCATGAAAAGCATCTTTAGCAGACACAGTTGAAATTTGGTTTGTGGGTAATATATTTACAATTGATTGATAGTACAAAAACAATCATTGTCTCAAGGATAGCGCTTTATTTATGTTTGGTATCACTTTACTTTACCTCATCTAGTGATGATACAGATTAGCTTTATTCTGAACGAGGAATTAAGATTTATACATCTGAGTTAAGTAAGAAAACTGCAATCCAATCGCATTTCCAATAAAGGAAAATAATTATAGGTTATAGAGTTGCACACTTTTTCACAGGTGAGACGGTGAAGCCAGAAGGTAAAATTGTCAGGGTGGGAATCGGATATGTTCATTTAGCTCACTACACACCAGACTGGCTGTTTAAAGAACGTCCTGAAAAAGAACATCCTGAAAAAGCTTCAGACATTCAAATTGAGGCGCGTATTCAGAAATCAAGAGAAAAAATCCTTAGTGCAAAAGATCCTCTGTGGAATTTACTGAGTTACAACTGCGAACATTGGGCTAGAGAAATGGTATATAATGAACCGAAAGCTACTCAGTATGAAGAGATAAGACTAGGAAATAATTCTAAAAACTAACAATAGCAGATGAAACTGGTGCGATCGCAGATCGCATCAGCTTCTTTTATAGATTATAGCCAAATGACTACACCGACCAAATAGTGGATTTTGGTTAGACTTACGATGTGAAATAATAAGAGCGAGAAAAAAGCGATCGCTAACCCATCCTCTAAGAATCACCTGAGAATGATTGCAATGGTTACACAGTTACCATCTTCCACCCAAAAAGGCATTATTTACCCTGACAGCGATGGACAGTCAATGGCAGACAATACTAAGCAGTTTGAATTAATTGTCTGGATTAAAAATAATTTAGAACTGCTATTTGCCAATGACTCAAATGTGTTTGTCGCTGGAGATTTGTTGTGGTATTCCGTGGAAGATGATAACAAGCTCCGTCAAGCTCCTGATGTGATGGTAGTATTTGGTAGACAAAAAGGATACCGAGGTTCTTATCAACAGTGGCTTGAAGACAACATTCCCCCGCAGGTGGTATTTGAAATTTGGTCGCCTGGAAACCGGATCTCTAAAATGGCGAAAAAATTAGAGTTTTATGAGCGCTACGGTGTGGAAGAATATTATCTGTATGAACCTGATGTGGTTGACTTGACAGGCTGGCAGCGACGGAACTCAAGATTAGAAGTGATTGACCAAATGGTTGGTTGGGTCAGCCCTCGATTGGGGGTGCGTTTCGAGTTGACTGAGGAAGAACTGCAAATTTATCGTCCTGATGGCGATCGCTTTTTGACCTTTTTGGAACTAGACCAACAACGACAGCAAGAAAGACAACGAGCAGAGCAAGCTGAGGCCGCAGTTGAACAAGAACGTGATAGAGCCAAACAAGCACAAGCCGAGTTAGAAGCTCTCCGTGCTTTACTACAAGAAAGGGGAATTAATCTAGAGCAATTGTGAGCAAATTTAATTTACAAGTCTAAAAAAAATAGCGATCGCCCTAAACAACAGGTTAACTAATTCGCAGCCCCATGATCACTAAGTCCCGTTCAACGCTGTCAAGTTCGGCAATGTTAGGCAAATGTCCCCAGCGTTGAAAACCAAATGTTTCAAAGAGTTTTAAACTGGGGTGATTGTGGGCAAAAATGAAGCATACTAGGCTCTTTAGACCTAAATTAGGACTTTCGCTAATTGCTTGTGCTAAGAGTTGCCGTCCCAAGCCACACCGATGAAAGCTAGGGGCGATGTAAATACTAATTTCGGCAGTCTTACTATAGGCGGGTCGCCCATAAAAAGATTGAAAACTAAGCCATCCAGCAATCACTCCTTCTACTTCGATTACCCAAAGTGGTCGTTGTGAAGGCGATCGCCCCTTAAACCAAGCAAGGCGACTTTCCACAGATACTGGTTCTAAGTCAGCAGTTGCCATGCGGCTAGGAATTGCAGTGTTGTAAATTGCCACAATTGCAGGCAAGTCAGTTTCAGTCGCATGGCGAATGGTCATTGCTACCGTCTCGGAAAAAATCTTCAGAAAATATTCAAAAATAATACAGTGTTAAGAGTAGCAATTCTACGGTTTCTATTGTAATTGTCACAGATACTTTGTCAGGTAGGGATCGTCTACCTTAGATAAGATAATGCCTAACCCTATTAGCAAGTATGCAATGCGCTCTATAAGAGCTACCACAGATGTTATAACTAGAGCAAAATTACAACCTCCTACCTACTGTATTTTTTCTAACAGAGAAACTTTATAACTTCTTAGTTTTGAATTTTTAAATTCTAACTTTTTATTCCTAAAGCATCATTCAGTATTCATTCTAGATAAATAGATAAATCGATCGTATCAGAAAAAATAAACTTGTTTCTCTTAACATTTATATACCGCTATTGACTTCAAGTTTTACATCAGATAGTAAAAACTCAAATCTTTTAACAGTATAAATTAAATATAATTTTATCAAGAGTAAATACATAGATAGTTGAGAATTATACATAACAATAAATTGTACTTTGTAGCTATTTTAATAAAAACTGGTTTTAAGTTTGCTTCAATAAGTACAAGTTATATATATAGCTACAGACAGAGGTTGATACCATATATCAGTCTTTAGAATTAATATAAATATCAATTAAGATCGGCAAAAAGTATATGCCTATTCATTGTTTGAAGATTAATGATAAATTTAGTACCAATCAAAATAGTAATATTTCAAAAATTGTTGAGGTAGCACTTTTTATAGATCAAATCAAAAGTAATATTTGGCTTTTTGGTATTCCATCTTGGCTTTTCGGGATAACTGATAGAAGCATAGCTGCATTTGTCGATGGTTATTTATCTCCTATCGAAATATTTCAGCTATTTACAGCCTCTTTCTTTTTTGTGAGTTGGCTATATCTAAAGCCGGAAGAAAGCTTCAATAGTAATGATTTAGACCCCAGCCAATATCAAGAATATCTGGATCGTACTCAAACTAACAAACTTCAAATAAAAAAGCTCCACATGATAAGCCAGGAGTATATTTTACCGTTTCCTTATATTTGCCAAATTTATCATCTATTGAGCTTAAAGCATTTGGAAACAGTTCACAAATTTAGCCTTAATAACCTGAAGATTTTTCAAATTAGCCACTTTCAGCCCACAAATACTGGTGGAATAATCAAATTTCAAACAATATTAGACTCGCCAGCTAATCCTTTGAGAATTTGGCGACAACCTATTGTAGAGGTGGATTTGATATTACATACCCCTTACACTGTTGAACTGAGTATTCCAGTCTACAATAACAAAAGGATAATTGTTATATTTAATGCTTTCCCGTTAAATGACTTAGAACATCAGTTTTTTATAGATATTTATAGTGACCTAGAGTGGCCAAAGCCATTATTACAAATAATATTGCATTTTGCTTCTTGCTTGACGCTATTTGAAGATTTGCCGTATTTAAGAGCTTTAGCTGATACAAATATAGGGCGTTTATTCAACTTAAGTAAAACTTCAACTCACGAGACTGCATTGCTGTTTAAAAGATTCGTTGAGCTTTATGGTTCGAGTGGAGAACCAATTAAATTACTTGAGGGAAGGGAAGATAGTTAGGAGTTAGGAGTTAGGAGTGAAGAGTTAGGAGTTTAAAACTTTTAACTTCTGATTTTATTTAGGGACTTGTAAAAAATAAATTATCCCAAATTATTTGTAGATTTGTAAGGGCGCAAAGCCTTGCACCCCCCCTGCTATGGAGTGTTTTTTTAATGGAAGTCCTTTAGTTAAGCGCGTGCTAGTAAGGGAGCAGCAGCTAGTAAGGTTTTGGTATATGGGTGCTGAGGATTGGCAAAAATCTTTTTTGTAAGACCAAGTTCGACAATTTTACCGCCATTCATTACGGCAATCCGATCGCACAAAAATCTAGCTAACCAAAGATCGTGAGTGATAAATAGATAAGTTAGCTCAAACTCTTCTTTTAATTGCAACATCAAATCCAGCACTTGCGACTGAACGCTAGCATCTAACATACTTACTGGTTCATCGCAGATTAAAAGTTTAGGGTGAGTAATCAAAGCACGAGCGATCGCTACTCGTTGCTGTTGTCCACCAGACAAATCTGACGGGTAACGCTCATAATACACTTCTGGCGGTGTTAAGCCAACTTTATTTAGCATCCACAAAACCTGTTCTTTTGCCTTGGTAGGATTGGCTAGATTGTGTATAAATAAAGGATCTGCAATACTTTGTCCCACTGTCATAGCTGGATTGAGACAAGCATGAGGATCTTGAAAGACCATTTGTATTTGTCGCCGTGAGGAACGAATTTCTTGACGCGATAGTTTAGTTAAATCCTGTCCGAAAAACTCAACTTTGCCACTAGTAGGACGAATTAGTTGCAAAATTGTTCGTGATAGTGTACTTTTGCCACAACCTGATTCCCCAACTAAGCCAAGAATTTCTCCTGAATAAATATCCAAGTCGATCCCATCTACTGCTTTAATTGTCTGCGCTTGTGTGTTAAGCAGTCGTTCGATAAAATTAGGTTCTATAGTATAGTGTTGCTTAAGTTCTGTAACGCTCAAAATTAGAGATTGCTGATTAATAATCGGTAATTGCTTTTCTTCCTCATTGGCAATTATCAATTCTCCACTATCAGTTACTGCTTGAATGTGTAAAGCTGCTTTTAAGAGCGATCGCGTGTATTCATGTTGAGGTTGCCTAAATACGGTTTCTGTAGAACCCATTTCGACCATCTTACCGTTGTACATCACGCCAATGCGATCGCAATACTCAGCCACCATTGCTAAATCATGAGATATTAGCAGCAATCCCATGTTTTCTTCACCGCACAGGCGAGTTAATTCTTGCAATATCTGCGCGGAAACGGTGACATCTAAACTGGTGGTGGGTTCGTCAGCAACAATAAACTTGGGGTTGAGGAGTAAAGCTAAAGCGATCGCTACCCGTTGGCGCATTCCACCGCTAAACTCATGAGGATATTGATTCCAGCGACTAGCGGGAATATTCACTTTTGCCAAGGTAGCAAGTGCTTTTTCTTTAGCTTCCCGCGTTGATAATTGTGGTGAGTGCGCCTGGAGGGTTTCGATACAATGCTTACCAATTGTCATCAACGGATCGAGGCGTGTCATGGGATCTTGAAAAATTAAGGCGATCGCTTCTCCCCGAAATTTCCGCAGGTGGTTAGGTGTCAAGTCAAACACTGACTGTCCTTGAAATGTCACCCGTCCTTCAATACGGCTAGAGGCTGGTAGTAAACGCATTACTGCCCGTCCGAGAGTTGATTTACCGCAACCTGACTCTCCCACCAATCCCATTCTTTCACCTGGTTGCAAGGTGAAAGATACATCATCAACCGCCCAGCTTGCTTCTTCTCCACTCCGCCCAGGATAGGCAACTCGTAGATTTTCGATACAGAATAAGGCTTTACTCATAGTTAGTTATCAGCGCTGAGCTACCAGTTTTTATAATTTCAAATTTAGGATAGTCTATCAAATTAAGTATTAGACCTGTTTTATAAAACTTGCCTAAACTTAGCCAAACTTGATTTAGTGTACCCGTAGCGATCACGTTCAGGAGGCAGGAGTAACCTATTGTTAATTGGAGACAGGTATCGATATTCTTGATAACCACTGCTAAAGTTGATACAGCACACAACTATGATGTTATAAGTGCAAAATTTAAATCTGTAGGAACTAGAATCAAAATTAAGTCAGTAAATCAGGATTTTCAAGTTAATATTATGGAGCAAAATCAGCCAGAACAGCGGCGCGCTGCCGATCAAGTGTTTCAAGAATCCCTCGAACAGTTGGAGGATATCTTACAAGAAAGTTCGACTGAGGAAGAAGAGATCCCCCAACTGCATACTAGTAATTTCACTGAAGTCGAACTCGATCAAGACCTGACAGATATTGATTTAGCGGCTCTTGAGGACGCAGTTGCTGATATTGAACAATATCTCGAAGAAATAACAAAAACCAAATAGGGGTAAAAAGTTAAAATTCATTACTGACAAACCAGTTGCCGTTTAGCTTCGTACAACATTAAAGCGGCTGCGATCGCCACATTCAAAGATTCCACTCCAGGACTCAAAGGAATTCTGACTTGCCGATCTGCGATCGCTGCTAAATCTGCCGATAATCCACCACCTTCATTTCCCAGTAAAATCATACTAGGTTTTCGCCAGTCCACTTCCCAATAAGTTAAAGTCGCATTGGGTAAGGTTGCCACTATCTGCATTCCTGCCTGCTGACTTTGTTGGACTGTCGCTTTTAAATCTTCAGTTACGGCTGTTGCTAGGCGAAACCATTGCCCTGCGGAAGCCCGGACAACTTTAGGGCTATCTAAATCTACACTATCTCCACTGACCCACAACCCTGATGCTCCAGCGGCGGCGGCGGTGCGAATCATTGTACCCAGGTTGCCGGGATCTTGCACCGTTTCTAAAGCTAGCACTAAACCAGTCAATGGTAGTTGAGTTTGGGGTTTGCTTCGTTTTGCCGTTGCCACCACACCATCCGGTTGGACTGTGGTAGCGATCGCATCCAAGACTTCTTGACTGACAATTTCGGCGCGATCGCATCGGCTACAAGCTTCTTCCCACAGCGAAGGATGGGCTACTTGCCAATCTGGGGTACAACACACTGTTTCTAGTGGGTAACTGACCGCACAAGCTTCTTCTAACAGGTGCGTCCCTTCTAGTAAAAATAACTGCTGCTTGTGCCGTTCCTTGGTGGAGTGTAGCTTGCGAATTTGTTTTACTAAGGAATTTTGTAAACTGGTCAACATCAAAAAGTTAGGAGTTAGGAGTTAGGAGTTAGGAGTTATGAGTTAATTTAGTTTTCTTTACAACTCATAACTCTTCACTTTTAACTCCTAACTTAATAATATGCGGAACCCGGGACTTGAACCCGGAAGCCTTGCGGCACTAGAACCTGAATCTAGCGCGTCTGCCAATTCCGCCAGTTCCGCTGGCATTTATGCTTATCGACAATTCCTTATTATTGCGTTATGTTTTACCTTTGTCAAGTAAAAGCATAACGCCTCGTTAAAAGTCTCTAACTGAAAACGAGTTTTTTCAGTACGAGATCGAATCAAAATATTAACTCAACAGTATAGCAATGATTTTTAGAGAATACTTAAGTTATTTTACTGAGTATTTATTTTTGCTTAAAACTACTACTTATTCATTCTTTTTTTGAAATTTTTTAAAAAGCTCAAAAAGCCTGCTATTGCTTCTTTTCAGCCCGGATTTTTCACTCAAAAAACAATTTTTTTATACAAAACAGTGCTTTAAAACGTGGACATTTTGAATCTTTACTGTAGAATCAAAACCAACTTCAAACATTAAAATACGTATTACTTTTGGAGGTAGGCTTATTAATCCTTCTACCAGCTTACCAGATGCCAAAATTGCTCCAGAAGCAGACTCCTCAGTCTTGCAAATTTGGGGTGGGCATCCTTTGCGGGGTCATGTGCAAATTAGCGGGGCAAAAAATTCAGCACTGGTAATCATGGCTGGAGCCTTGCTGTGTCCGGGCGATTGTCGTATCCGTAATGTCCCTTTGTTAGCGGACATAGAGCGGATGGGTCAGGTGTTATCAGCTTTGGGTGTGCAATTAACCCGACAAGGCGACATTTTAGACATCAATGCCAGCGAGATTAAAACATCAAAAGCTCCCTACGAATTAGTTACCCAGTTGAGAGCGAGTTTTTTCGCCATTGGAGCCATTCTGGCAAGACTGGGAGTAGCACAGATGCCTTTACCAGGCGGTTGTGCAATTGGGGCAAGACCAGTTGACTTGCATGTTCGAGGACTGCAAGCAATGGGAGCGGAAGTACAAATTGAGCATGGCATTTGTAATGCCTACGTCCCTGGCAGCAGCCGGAGATTAAAAGGTGCGAAGATTTACTTAGACATTGCCAGCGTTGGAGCTACGGAAAACTTGATGATGGCGGCTACCCTGGCAGAGGGGGAAACGATCATCGAAAATGCTGCCAGAGAACCGGAAGTAGTCGATCTAGCTAACTTCTGTAACGCGATGGGAGCGAAGATTCAGGGCGCGGGGACTAGCAGGATTATTATCGAAGGAGTCCCCAAGTTGCATTCTGTTGACTACAGCATTATTCCCGATCGCATTGAGGCCGGGACGTTTTTGCTGGCAGCAGCAATTACCCGCTCAGAACTTATCCTCTCGCCAGTGGCTCCAGAACATCTCATCCCAGTAATTGCCAAGCTGCGGGATATTGGAGTGACAATAATTGAAGAAAAGCCCGAACACTTACATATTCTGCCAGCGGAAACCCTTAAGGCAACGGATATTGAAACTCAATACCATCCAGGTTTTCCCACAGATATGCAAGCGCCATTCATGGCTTTGCTGGCAGTGGCAGAAGGCGACAGCGTAATTAACGAATCCGTCTTTGAAAATCGCTTGCGTCATGCCTCAGAGTTGAATCGTTTGGGGGCAGATATTCGTGTCAAAGGCAATGCTGCTTTCGTTCGGGGAGTACCAAAATTATCTGGCGCACCAGTATTAGGTACAGACTTACGAGCATCGGCAGCATTAGTCATCGCCGGACTAGCGGCAGAAGGACAAACCACAATTCAGGGTTTACAGCACCTTGATCGCGGTTACGATCGACTTGATATGAAGTTGCAGCAATTGGGGGCTAAAATCCTCCGCGTGGGCGAAACATCAAGAGATGCAGAAGTTGCTCCCAGCATCAGTAGCCTGTCAAGTTGAAATTGATCGGTTGGAGACTGATGCTGGGATAAGAGGAACAAGGGAGACAAGGTAAAATCTTCTCCCTTGTCTGCCTTTATCTCTCCCATCTATACCTTGCAATCTGCTGAATTATCCTGATAGATAGAGGCTTTTAAGCTTTGCCCGTGTCTTTTTTTGATGAATATTCTGGAAAAATCTGTGTTGGCTGTTACAATATTGTTAAGAAAAGTTGCCCGTTGCATTTTGGGAACGTGCAATTGGGTTTTAACTCTCTTGAGAAGACAACGCAAAAACATTTTTTAGACCGGCTGTGGGAGGCTGGTCTTTTTGTATTTAAAGTCCTCATACATTATACTTATCGCTTTGGGTGTAATTACAGACTATTCTATCCTTTTCATCCATTTTTCTTACTTATTGTGATATCTAACACACACAATACCACTGGCGATACCTACGGTGAGCTACGCTAACGCACCTCTCCACATTCCCAAAAGCGATACCTACGGTAAGCTACGCTAACGCTGACTCTATGATTGCACTGTAGCAGAACGTCTGTATAGAAAGATGAGCGATGTCTTCTCTACGAGACGCTACGGGAACGACGGGCTATGCCTACGCCTTACAAAAAACCTCAAAAATAAAGCCTAGACGCATAGTAGCTTGTCATTAGACATCTCCAAAAACTGCCTAAGTATCTCTGTGACTAGCTTATAGCGTGCGATCGCCAGTTTCTGAATCCAGCTCAGCGAGATTTTAGATTATATCGACCTCAGCACTGCGATAGGTTTGAAATTTTGCCCTAAAGAAAAATAGTTAACAAAAGAGCGATGTCTACGACGGGCTATGCCTACGCCTTACAGAAAACCTCAAAAACAAAGCTTAGACGCGTAGCGCAAAGCCAGAGACGTTTCCGTTAGCTTTGGGCTTGTCGTTAGACATCGCCTATATGGAAGAGTGAGTGCGATCGCAATAGTTATTCTGAGAAACAAACAGATATCAAGCCTATCTACGTTTATTTGGAAAATAAAGAAATGCAGTCTGTCTGTGTATATTTGACTTAGAATCCAGAGAAATAGAAAAATTTAAACTTGAATATTCCCATAAAAATGCCAAAGGCGAATGCACTTTAGCAAAAAATATATTTGGAATGGTTGACTCTAAGTATTGATTACTTTATCCGCAGCAACAGTTAAGATTTCATCCATCCAAGCATTTATGCTTTTGCCAGCCTTTTTAGCAGCAATAAATATTTTGCGGTGGTGTTCTGGAGTTGTGCGGAATGGAAGTTTACCAGAGAATGGTTTATCAGGCTCCTCTCCTAGTTCTTCACAGAAAGCAAGATAATCATCAACAGAAATTTGGAATTCTTGACGCGCTTCATCTACAGTTTTTGCCTTAAAGGTAATCACATCATTAATATCTAGGACTTGACCAAAAATTATTCCCGCCTCTACATCTACTTCTACACTAGCTGTGTATCCTTTATAAGTCATCATATTTCAATTCCTGCCTTAATTAAAAATTCTCTAACAGATTTGACTGCTCCTTTATCTGTCTCATTTTGAGGATGCGGTTCGTGAAAAACAGCTTTCACATCATTTAATTTCACACGAACCCGCGAACCTTTACTTTGAGTAATATCAGCACCTAAAGCTATAAATAAACTTTCAATATCTTTCCAAAGAATATTAGATGGTACAGGATTTGTAAAAATTAACTCTACAATCTGACGTTGTTTGTTGTTGAGATCCATTTAATCAATACAATTACAGCCATTTTTTAGTTAAGTTGAGTATAGCCATTATTCTAATGATATCATAATATGATATCATTGAATATATAGAAGCGATCGCTTCTATATATTCCTAGTACTATTGCTCCTCGAATATCACGGTAGGCAACTGCATAGGATTCTGGCATCTGGCAAATTAGATTCACCGTCTCGTCTACACAGTCAAAAAACTCATCACCCAGACCAAGTTTCTGACTTTCGTACCAACTGTACGCCTTTGCCGAGTTCTTCTTGAACTTCTGGGCGAAATACCAGGACACCAGACAAGTGGAAGTGTAAATTTTATGTCTAATTATCAAGAAGTACTACTGCAAGCTCAAAGCCTAACTCCTGAAGAACAAATACGCTTAATTGAACACTTGTCGAGCTTAATTCGTCAACAGGTAACGATGACACCTAAGCCAAAGCGTAGCATCCTCGAATTACGTGGGTTAGGTAAAGAAATCTGGAATGACGTTGATGCTCAAGAATACGTTAATCAGGAACGTGATTCATGGAATGGCTAGTCCAGCTACAGGGGCAAATTGTGGGTTTGGATACCGCTCCACTGATTTACTTTATTGAAGAAAATCCTAATTATTTGGATGTTACAGATGCTTGTTTTGAAGCTATGTTTCGTGCTGAGTTTAGGGTTGTAACATCAGTTTTGACTATATCTGATTCACCCGAATTACAACCGGCAGAAAGATTGTGGACTTTGGTTGATGAACCAATTGCCAATAAAACATTTGAGACACTTGATAATTTGGAGGAAATTTTATTTCATCGCTGTCAATCTTTGCTTCAACAACAAGATTTGATTCAAGGGTTAACTGGTTTTCACTGGTGGATTAAAATCGGGGTTTAATCGTAAGTGATTTACCGAACATGATATTAGTCTATCCCTTGCGACAGGAAAACACAGCATTAGCTCAACAATATCGTGAAATTCTATTTAATTCCCAAGGTTTGACTACTATCGAACTTTTTCCCGACATTGCTGAAAATGCAGCACAATTAAGGGCAGATTATAACTTAAGAACCCCAGATGCTATTCAGATGGCTACTGTTATTCGTGGAGGTGCATCATTTTTATTGACAAATGATGCGCGGTTGCCCTCTTTACCAGGGTTATCAGTATTAGTGTTAGATAGAGTAATAGTTTGAGTCTTTTTGTATGTTGCGTTAGCGTAGCTTACCGTTGGCGTAGCCTCTCGTAGAGAAGGTATCGCTTGTTGTGGAAAAGTGAGTGCGTTAGCGTAGCTTACCGTTGGCGTAGCCTCTCGTAGAGAAGGTATCGCGTTGCAGAAAACCTCAAAAACAAAGCGATCGCCTTTCAGAAAATCTCAAAAACAATGCTTAGACGCATAGGGGCTTTTGTCTGTTCACTGCATTGCAATGTTAGGTTCGTCTCTGCCACGATTTTGGATCTCTGCGACCATGAAAAATTGCTGTGACAATCACTCGACTCGAAACAATTCGATAGTACACAGCATAGGGAAATCGTTGTACTATTGCTCGTCGAATATCACGGTAGGCAACTGCATAGGATTCTGGCATCTGGCAAATTAGATTTACTGTCTCGTCTACACAGTCCAAAAACTCATCGCCCAGACCAAGTTTCTGACTTTCGTACCAACTGTACGCTTCATTGAGTTCTTCTTGAACTTCTGGGCGAAATATCAGGACATAATTCATTGCTGTCCTTTAATTGATGCTTTGATTTCCTCCCAAGTCAGCACGTTGTCTGGATTTGAATCGGAATCAGCTATTCGACGATCAAGCTCTTGCTTCTGTGCATCGGTTAAATCAGGGTAAACTTGATCTGCTGCGATGCTGTCCCAAATTGCCTGCACAATACGGATTCTATCTTCAACACTCAGAGTTGCAATTTCGTTCAAAGTAGCTGTGATGTCCATGCTGATTAATTTGGAGGAAAAGGTAAGCGACTCGTACACCTCAAATATAACGGAGAAGATTTTGTCCATCAAATAATAGCGGGTCTAAATCCCCCACTAATTGATTTTGAATTCTATATTCTTCTTCAATCAATTGACTAGATATGTTTAAGATTAAGCACAAATCCAGGTACTATATCTTCTCCTGATAAACTAGCAGGAGATTGTAGCACTTCAACATCCCTAGCAGAGCGATAAATTTCTACTTGCCTAGTCTCTAAATCAATTAACCAACCCAATCTAGCACCGTTATCTTGGTACTCTTGCATTTTATTTTGTAGCCTTTTTAAACAATCAGGATCAGAACGCAATTCTACTACAAAATCAGGGCATACAGGCGGAAATCCCTCCTTTTGCTCTTGGGTGAGAGAATCCCATCTGTCACCTTTTAACCAAGACGCATTAGGCGATCGCACAGTTCCATTTGGTAAAATAAACCCAACCGAAGAACCAAAAGCTATACCTAATGACTCTTCACGATTCCACACTCCAAGTTGAGAAGTTAAATTAGCATTAGGGTTGCTGGTTAAACCTCCTACTAAAGGCATTAGTAGCAATGTGCCATCAGCATTACGCTCAAATCTGATTAATTCATTTATCTGACATAACTGGAAGAATTGCTCATCTGTTATTTGAAGAACAGGAGCAAAGTTGATAGTTAACGCATCCATAGAAAAATTTAAACTTGAATGTTTTATGAACAGTCATGTTTTGATTTTATGCTTGGATGCCTAAAAGAGCGATCGCCTTTCAGAAAATCTCAAAAACAAAGTGTAGACGCGTAGCAGCTTGTCGTTAGACATCGCCTGTTGTGGAAGAGTTAGCGATCGCCCCGATAGAACAATAATTTACTAAGCTGTTGCAAATTCTGTAAATTTTCTCACATCTGGAGGCTGAAAAGCTAACACAATATCGCTGCTACTTACACCTAGCTTCATTAATTCAGTCGCTATTCCTTCTTCTGTCCAGTCTTCTTCTATGAAAATTTTCTCATTTTTAATCCGAATATGAACATGAGTATATTTAAGTCTTTTGCTACCTTGCCAATCTACAGTTAACCAGAGATAATGATCGTGATTTTCATCAAACACTAAACAATTTTCCGCAATTTTATCAGGTGATTGACGAGATAAATTATCATAATTCAGTTAGCACCTGTTTAATTAACTTTCGATATGTTGTTAATTTATCCATAAAGTAATTTCCTCCCTTTCATTGTTAAAAACAATAAATTCAATTTGCTGAAGTTTTACCACTGCTTGAATAGATTTTCTTTGAAAGAAAGTATCAAATACTGTATCTCTGATTGCTAGATAAATTTTATAGTTTTTACTGGCTAGTTGTAAAATATCGCGGTAAAGAATATATTGACCTAGAGCATTTTCAAAATCTCTCATAGGAGAAGGACTGATAAAAGTCTTGATTTCTACAACTATTTTTCGTCCTTATTGTTCTGCTAATAAGGCTTTTTCTACAAATAAATCAGCATAAAGTTCTGCATCTTCATACTGCAAAAAATAAGGGTCAGCTATAATTGTCCAGCCATCTTTAATTAAGGCATTTTTAACAGCATCATGGTAAATGTCTTTTGCTGGCATTTCCTTCGTGGTAATATTGGCTAGATATTAAGTTCAGTTATTATAATTATACTCACTGGCCAAAAACTTCAATATCTCATCCCCTTAAAATTACACTCCCAAAGTGCGATCGCTTTACAGAAAACTTCAAAAATAAAGCGATCGCTGTTGTAGAAGAGTGAGTGCGATCGCCTTGTAGAAAACCTCAAAAACAAAGCGTAGACGCATAGCGGCTTGTCATTAGATATCGCTTGTTGTGGAAGAGTAAGCGATTACATTCCCAAAATCTCCCCAAGAACAATTACACCCCACACTCTCAAACAGCGATCGCATTCTACGCAGTTTCACATTTTTTATAGTTTTACGTAATTATACGGTTTAATAATGTATTATTTTTTGTAGAAAATGACAATACAATAAATAATTTTATTATAGATAATGATCGAAATTAAAAGAGTTAAAAGAGATCCCACAAAGCATTTTTTATACTGCCTACGTTTTGATTATCTTTTATGTTTTGAATCTGGAACTCAAGAGAGTTTTAGATATGATGATGCTATTTATTGGGGAATGACATCAAACCTCAAGGAAAGAATGAAACAGCATTTCGAGGGAGATGTGCATTCAACATCACCAGATGAACGTAAAAACATTAATATCTTGTACACAATAGCTTTTAAAACTAGAGAAGAAGCAGAAGCTAGTGAAAAAATTGCTTGGCAAAAATCTGGCTATGGTTGTGGAACTATGTATTCCTATGCAGGCGTAGTGGCAGATATTACATCTGCTTATCGTTATCTCCTAGATTTAGGATGGGATGGACATCAAATAGGATTGAGGTATTTTTTACAAACGATGCCTGTATATTTAAAATTGTGGGATATTAAAGATACTTATCTTAAGGAAGAAAAACCAAAGAATTTGCAACAGCAACCATTAAAAAAATTAGGAGCAAGAGCGCGTAATAGACAAATTATCAAGAGAATGATTTTGGAATAATTATCACAAACTTTATTTTTTGATAAATCTACTCTATTTTGGAATAAATTTATGCCCTTTTTTGAACTACTTACTGCTTACGATCTATTCAAAAAACTGGAACAAGATTTAGAAGACCTTGAGCGTTCTTACCAAGACACAAGAGTTGCCTACAACCTATTTGTTACAGCAGAACACTTACCAGATTGGCTTGATAAGCGAGATTTGGTAAGGAAATATGTCATTTTGCGAATTACATCTCATCTTGCTAATGGTGCAAAGCACTTCCATCTTCGTGATACCCGTCATAAGTCCATCACAAAAACTGAAAAAGACCGAGTTTTTGAGCAAGGTGTATTTGAGCCAGGAGTATTTAACGAGCCTCTTGTGATCTACTTTAGCCATGAAGAAGCACAAGAGTTGGGTACGGAAACAATAGAGGCATTAACTCTAGCTAAAGAGGTAATAAAGTTTTGGGAACCATATGTTCCAAAACCAGTAACATGATTATAAACTGATAACATTAAAAATGTATACCGAATAAACACATTGGTTGTAAAAGAATAAGTTGTTCCCAGGATAAAACCTTCAATTATTCAAAAAATAATTCTTCACAATTTATTCTAAACCAATGTCATAACTTGCTCATATTCTTTTTTATGGCTTTGCAAAGCATCCCAAAGATCAATTTTTTGCTGAAGATTCAGCCAAAGTCTTGGGCCATTTCCTAAAGCTTTACCAAGACGTATTGCTATATCTACTGTAATTGAGCTTTGACCATTAATAATTTCCTCAATTGTTTGATTAGATATTCCTAAAATTTCTGCAAAATTTGCGGCATTAATATCTAAATCATCTAAAATATCTGCAATTACTTCACCGGGATGTATTGGTCTGACTAATCTATCATCAGTAATATCTTGCCAATTATCCATAATTAATACTCTTTACATAATAATTTGGTTAACCTTACTTAGCATGGTCTAGCCAATTAATATGATATTAACACAGGAGTTAATGATAATCTTCAAGATTGACATCATAAGCATCACCATCTTCAAAGTTAAAAGTGATACGCCAGTTTCCTGACACCTTAATTGACCAAGTTCCTTTCCTGTCTCGTTTTAATTCATGTAAATCATAACCTGGTAATTTAATATCTTCTACAATTAAGGCTGAGTCTATAACTTCAAGTCTGATTCTAATTTTCTTTTCTAAGTTTGCAGGAATTCCTTTATTAAAATTTTCTCTAAATAGATTTTCTAATGCTTTATTTTTAAACGTTTGAATCATCTATTTTTCAATTTTATATCAGACGGTTAAATCATTTATAGTGATACCTAGATTGAAAAATTAAGGCAGGCATTATGCCTGCCTATGTAATCCTATTCTATTCCTTCAATCCGGTCTTCAACTTCTTGGTACAACTCGCGCAGACGATCTAAATTCTCCTCGCTAGTCTCCCAATAACCGCGTCCATTTACTTCCAACAAAGTTGATACAACCTTGCGGAAAGAATGGGGATTAAGGTTCAGCAATCGTTTCTGCATTTCTTCATCTTTGATGAAGGTTTCGTTAGTATCCTCGTAAATCCAGTTATCCACAGCGCCAGCTGTTGCACTCCAACCCATTGTATTTACCAATCGCTTGGAGAGTTCGCGCACACCTTCATAACCGTGATTTAGCATCCCCTCATACCACTTGGGATTTAATAATTTGGTACGCGCATCTAAACGCACGGTTTCCGATAATGTCCGCACTTGGGCGTTAGCTGTGGTTGTATCTGCAATATAAGATGCTGGTTTTTTACCATCACCCCGCAGATTTGCTACCAGCTTAGTAGGATCTGAATCAAAGTAATGAGAAACATCCGTTAAGCTAATCTCGGAAGAATCAAGATTTTGGAAAGTTGCATCAGCAGTTTTTAATGTACTTTCAAAAATCTGCCGGGATTCGTCCATGATTCCGGGGTTATCGGAATTGAAGGAGAAAGATTTCCGGCTGAGATACATTTCCTGCAACTCGGCTTCGCTGTCCCAAGTACTATTTTCCACCGCCAAGTTGATATTTGACGAGTAGGAACCAGAAGCGTTGGAGAAGACGCGCGTCGCTGCTTGACGCAGATTAACCCCCATTTCCTCAGCTTGTTGCAAAGCATGTTTGCGAACAAAGTTCATTTCTAAGGGTTCATCTGCCTCAGCCGCCATCTTCACGCCTTGGTCTAGCAGGTTCATTTGATTGATGAACAAGTCGCGGAATACACCGGAACAGTTGATTACTACATCAATTCTGGGTCGTCCCAATTCTTCTAAAGGTATCAATTCCAACTTGTTCACCCGTCCCAAAGCATCGGGAACTGGACGCACGCCCACCATCCACATAATTTGCGCTAGGGATTCGCCGTAAGTTTTGATGTTATCGGTTCCCCAAAGGACGCAGGCAATGGTTTCTGGCCATTTTCCCTCGTTTTCTACCTTGTTACGTGCCAAAAGCCTGTCTACAACGATTTTGGCTGATTGAACTGCTGCTGTTGTGGGGATGGATTGGGGATCGAGTGCGTGAATATTCTTACCCGTGGGCAATACATCTGGGTTGCGGATGGGATCGCCACCTGGGCCAGGTAGAACGTACTCACCTTCTAAGCCTTTGAGTAATGCTCCCAGTTCGTTATCGGCACAAACTTGTTGCAGGCAGAATTCCAAATACTCAAATAGGGGTTTTAGGGCTGCGCCATCAACTTTGGGATAACCTGCTTTATGCAATGCTTCTACCCAAGGTTCTTTTTTACCCATGTTAAAGAAATTCAACCGGGAAACCAGAGAAACTCGCCCTTCCGCGTCGATTTGCTCTTGCACAAGGGCGCTAACTGCTGCACGGGTTGCCAAGATGATATCTTGCAATAACTGGACATCTTCTAAAATGCCTCGATCGCTATTTTGGTAAATATCGTCAATGTTACGCCCAATGCTATTAGCGATAATTCCGGGCAAACCTTGAAGTTCTTCTTCTTGACGATCTAGACTGGCAATGTTGACGAGAGTTGCGATCGCTTCTTCTGCACTTGGCGGTTTACCAATGACGTGCAAACCACAAGGCAACAACCGAGACTCGATTTCCATCAACTTGCGGTAGACGTTGCCAACAATATTATCGCGATCGTCGGCACTCATTTCTTTGGCATCGGTTTGGGGCAGGTTAATATCCTTATCCAGATTCACGATCCGGCATTTATCCATGATGCTGTTGACAATGGGAACGCCGCGTCCACTATCTTTTAAGGTTTGGTAAGAAGCAATTAACTCGCTAAGTTCCTTCAAACCTTTATACAAACCAGCATTTTCTGCAGGCGGTGTCAAGTAAGAAATTGTTTCGGCATAACTCCGGCGCTTGGCAATTGTCGCCTCACTCGGATTATTAGCTGCGTAGTAATACAAGTTGGGAATTGAGCCAATCAAGTTATCTGGATAACAATCACCAGACATCCCCATCTGTTTACCCGGCATGAATTCCAAGGAACCGTGAGTACCAAAGTGCAGTACAGCATCAGCTTTCCAAACTTGCTCTAGGTAAGTGTAGTAGGCAGCAAAACCGTGGTGAGGACTCGCTGAACGAGAAAACAACAGCCGCATCGGATCGCCTTCATAACCAAATGTGGGTTGGACACCGATGAAGACGTTACCGAATTGCTTACCATAAATCAGCAGATTTTGCCCATCGCTGTTGAGATGTCCGGGAGGTGGGCCCCAGTTTTCTTCTAGGCGTTGAGAGTAAGGGGTCAGCGCCTCATACTCAGGAACCGACATTTTGTAAGCAATGTTGAGTTCTGGACTGCTGTACTGTGCTTGGGCGTCGTGGATGACTTCTTGCATTAACGCTTCGGCTGATTCTGGCAATTGGGGTAAGTCGTAGCCGTTATTTTTGAGGGCTTTCATCACCTCGTAGATGGAACCGAATACATCCAAGTAAGCGGCGGTTCCGACGTTGCCTTTATCTGGCGGGAAGCTGAAAACGGTGATGGCGACTTTTTTATCCAGCTTCGGCTTGCGGCGCAGATTTGCCCATTTTAAGGCGCGTTCGGCTACAGCTTCCATACGGTCTTGGAGTGCGATCGCTTTGCCGGTAGTTCCATCTCTACCAGATAATATAATTGGCTCAATTGCTCCATCCAATTCAGGAATTGCAATTTGCAAAGCTACTTGAATGGGATGTAACCCCAAATCGCTATCCATCCACTCTTCTGTGGTTTGGAATACTAAGGGTAACGCCACCATGTAAGGACGGTTTAAGCGTTTGAGTGACTCAATTGCCTTGGGATGATCTTGTCTAGCTGGGCCACCCACTAAAGCAAAACCAGTCAGCGATATCACTGCATCTACCAACTGTATATTGGTAGTTGGTTCATAGAAGTAAGCATCCACAGGCTTGGAGAAGTCCAAACCACCAGCAAACACAGGTAGTACCCGTGCGCCTAGTGCTTCCAACTCCTGCACCATCGCTACATAATGGGCATCATCCCCTGTAACTAGGTGAGTGCGTTGCAATACTAACCCGACACAAGGAGCTAGGGGATCTTTGAGATCGTTAGAAATATCCTTACGAGCTGTATACCAATTCAGGTACTCTCTGACATCTTCAAACATACTGGGAGCCAAAGGATGCCAAATCCCTAAATCGGGATAAACCACGGGCTGTTCGTATGTAGAAGGTGCAAAATTTTGTTTGTCTAAACCTTTAAATACATATTTATCAGCTAGCATCAGCAAGAAGTTTTCCAGATTTTCTGGAGAACCTCCTAGCCAATACTGAAAACTGAGCATGAAATTTCGGGCATCCTGTGCCTTGTCCATTGGTAAAAACTTCAGCACTTGCGGCAGGGTTCGCAAAAGCTTTAGCATCCCATCTTGGAATCCCGCACCGGATTTTTCTTTGCGTTTCCGCATGAATTGCGCGATCGCACTTTTTGACTGACCCAACTGTGCTAGAGAAAAGCTGCCCATTTTACTCAGGCGCATGACCTCTGGCATCGAGGGAAAGACAACGGAAACATCCAGGCGATCGCGGTGTGGTTCTACTGCTGCGACTACTTTCTGTGCTAAGTCTTCAATAAAAATTAGGGAAGCGATGAAGATATTCGCACTCTCAATTTCTCGTTTGAACTCTTCGTAATTCTCTGGGTCGCGGAGTTCCTCAATCAAGTACCCGCTGATTTCAATCGCCAAGTTGGGATTGTTCGCGTTAATCGTGCGAACTGCTTGCGACAAAGCACTCTGGTACTGGGACTCAAGCACGACATAGACCACCTTGATTAAACTACGTCCGCGTAAGTTATCAGGCGCAATGTGTCTAATGGTGGACTTGACGTGTGTGAACATGCTTCTTCGGCTCCTTTGATGCGTGTTCTCTACTTGAAGTTATTAGCGGCATCGGCAGCCACAGTTAACTTCTGAATCTTTAGGCAATATGTGTTTTTTATCAGAAAACGCTTGCCCACTGGGCATTTTATCGTCTATCTGACACAAATCGATATAAAAAACGAAATATTTCTTCGTAATTGTTGACTGTGTTTAAAAGTATCTGCTCACTTATTTGTAAATTTTTATTTACATCAATAATTAACTATTTAGTTATTAATACTATAAAATATATTCTCAGAGAACAGAGATTTTGAATTTCTGTTAACAAAATTATCGAGTAACAGTACCAACGTGGGTATTATAATATCCGGTTTTTTTTATAAGCATAAAATAATAACTGCTCAGGAGTTATACCCAAACTCTTGGCAGCAGAAAGCGCCAGGAGATTAGCGCGAGAATCCTAGCAGTTTTCAATTGCATCTGCAATTTTGCTCAATACAGATACTTCGCCTTCTTGGGTAATGCGATCGCTTTGAGCTTTAGATAAATTCAGTTGTGCTTGAGCATATCGATTTTCTTAAGGTTAAAAATGTCAATAATAGAGGAGTGAAGATGCAGCGTTTCATATTAGAAAAACTTACGGCTTCTAAAATTTTGATAAAAAACCCCGCTATCGGAAAGCGGGGAAATTTAAGTTTAAAAAACTAGATAGAATATTAAGGTTGGGAACCAGGAGCATTACCATTAACAACAGCACTCGCTATCCAATTATTAGTACCAGCAATGCGATACCAACGGCGATCGGGCTTACCTGTCCAAGTATCTGCTACGGAATCGCCATATTTCCATCCATTTTAACTTTCCTCTAATGTTAAATTGATATTTGCTTATCATTTATTATCCGTATAAGTTGTAGCCCTTATAATATTTATCTAAATATGTGTTAATTAAAAGCTAATGATAAAGCAGTAGTTAATGTAACTAATATAAATATTGAAAATAATCAAATAGTATTTTTGATTAGTATGAAGATTCCAACTTCTCAAAATTCAGATTCTTTGGAAAACTATAGCGGTTCTCACTTCGTTGCAATACAGTCCCAAGCCCACCCCGCATTTGCTTACGCAAACGCTCCCCTCCCCGCGCGCGGGGAGGGGTTGGGGGTGGGGTTGAAAGTGTATTTCATCCAAACGAGAAGCGCTATAGCCCTCTTCTGTCACTTTCCGAAAACATTTACCATTTCTGAATTCTAGAGCTTTTGTATAGCAAGCGTAGGCGTAGCCCGCCGCAGGCATCGCGCGATTCTTTTCTAATAACAAATACAAGACCAATTTTTTTCTAATAGTATAGCTTGTATTGATTGTCTCATAAGGCTTAAGCGCGATTGCCCTCCCGGAGAGTGACAGAAGAGGGATAGTAAGATTGAAAAATACTGGAGAGAAATATGAAAATTACCTATGACCCAGAAGTAGATATATTAAGGATTATATTGAGTGATGTACCCATAGAAGATAGTGACGAAGAAAAGCTAGGGGTAATTTTAGATTACGATCAAGACGGAAATATTATCGGGCTAGAAATATTAGACGCTTCCAAAAGAATCGATAATCGACATTCCCTAGAGTATTCGATTTCTACATAATAGAGGTTTGAGAGTGTTAGCGCACAGCTTGTCGTATCTTTGAAGCGATCCTGTTTTAACCAAAGACACTAAGAAACAAAGATAAAAATATCTAACCTTCGCGCATCATCCAAACCAACATTCCCAATAGTATTTCCACTGGAGGAACGGTATAATCGTTCAGAATCAGAGGCAGCGATCGCCCTTTCTTACCCAGAAGTCGATAGAATTCAGAGAAATGCGATCGCAATTCCTTGATTGAGCATATTTACTGTAATTCCTTGAGCTTTTTATTCAATGCAAATTATATCAGTTTAATAACAGACGAGAGGTTGATCGCTCGTTGTAAATACAAAACCACTATAATTAATGCCGTGTAGGTAATTCAATCACAAACTCTGTACCCTCACCTTGTGTTGAATGGCAACTTAGCTGACCGCGATGATTGTTAACTACAATTTGGTAAGCAATAGATAAACCTAGTCCTGTTCCTTTACCGATGGCTTTTGTAGTGTAAAAAGCATCGAATATCTTTGTCTGGTTTGCTTCGCTGATTCCTGATCCATTGTCTGCAATTCTGAGAATAACTCGTTCTTCAATTGCCTCAGTTTTAATCCAAATCATCCCAATATGTCTAAAGTTTTCATCAAAATATTGATTTTTTTTGATTTCCTCAATCGCATCAATACCATTACCAATCAAATTCATAAAAACCTGATTTAGTTCGCCTGGGTAGCACTCAACAAGTGGTAATTCTCCATATTCTTTGATTAATTTAATTGCTGGACGATGAGCATTCGATTTCAGTCGATGTCCAAGTATGAGTAGCGTAGTTTCTAAACCTTCATGCAGGTTAGCCAGTTTTTTCCCTGCTTCTCCGTGTCGAGAGAATTTATTCAACGATGACACAATTTCTGTAACGCGATCTGTACCTAGTTGCATAGATTGAATAATTTTGGATAAATCATTTAACAAATAATTGATATCTTTTGTTTTAATAGCATTTTGAATTTCAGTTGGTGGATCGGGCAGATACTTTTGATATAGTTTGAGTAAATTAACAACCTCTTGGAAATACTCTTCAATAAAATTTAAGTTGCCAGCAATAAAATTGATGGGATTATTTACTTCATGGGCAATTCCTGCTGTCATTTGACCCAAGGTTGCTACCTTTTCTGCTTGAATCAGTTGGGTTTGAATCTGTTGTAATTCAGCGTTTTTAGCAGTCAAGCTTTTCGTCAAATTTCTCAGCTTCAGTTGGTGCTCTATTCGCACCAATACCTCTTCATACTGAAAAGGTTTAGTAATATAATCTACAGCTCCTAATCGCAATCCTTTAACCTTATCAGCAGTATCTGAAAGAGCAGTCATAAAAATGATCGGAATATCCTGGACACGAGGATTGCTATCACTTTTTAGGTATTTACAAGTTTCAAATCCATCGATACCGGGCATCATGATATCAAGCAAGATTAAATCTGGTAAATTATCATTGTCTAATCTCTGAATGGCTTTTTCACCACTGCGAGCTGCCCAAACTTCAAAGCTAGACTGATCCAAAAAGCTCGATAAAACTTGTAAGTTGGCAGGGTTATCATCAACAACTAAAATAATTCCTCTGCTAGGCTCGCTATTTAGGGTATTTTTCTGATCGCCTATCGTTGCTGTCATAATATTTATACTCTATATTGATTCATGTTGCTTGTTTGCGAGACGCCAAAGGTGAAGACTCCAAATTCAAAATTCACACACTACAATCTCCATAAATAAATTTAGGGAAATTAATCCTTTTCCTTTTCGGTCAAAAAATTGAGGATTAAATCTTCATCAAACTGCCTCGCTAGCTGCCGCAATTGGTTAGCAAAGGGAGCGAATTTTGTATCTGTTTCCTCTAGTTTATCTGCCCATTTGAGAATGTCATTGAAGTTACCTTTACTGGCTAAATTTATCAGTTCCTGCAATACATCAGGAGAAGGAGGAGTCAATTTTTCTGATGAGCTATCAAGTGTTGTAGGCGAAGAATTGATTTTTTGTTCCTCAGACTGCTGGTAAATCCATGCCAAACCTAAATGACACTCTAATTGACGCAGTAATTCATCTGCCTGTATCGGTTTACTCAAAAAGGTGTCACCTCCTGCTTGCAGACTGCGATGTTGGTCGGCTTCAAAGACACTAGCAGAAGAGACGATAATCTTGACATCCTGGATATCTGGGGTATGACGCAGGTGTTTAATCAATTCAAACCCATCCATTTCTGGCATCAGCAAATCTGTAATCACTAGGTCTGGTTTAATGGCGATCGCTTTTTCTAAACCATCTTTACCGTTATTAGCTTCAATCACATTGAAACCCAATGGTTGTAATAAGTTTGTAATTACTGTGCGATTCTCCCAGCGATCGTCCACCATTATGATGGTGCGGCGACTGCCTGTAAAGCCAATGATTTGTCCCTTGGATGCAGCCATCGCAGACTGTACCCATTCGCTGGCTTGGGCGATCGCAATTTCAAACCAGAAATTACTACCCTGACCAATCTCACTTTTAACTTGGATATTGCTACCCATCATCTGCACCAACTGCCGAGTAATCGCTAAACCCAGCCCTGTTCCTTCTATCTGATGCTTTTTTTCACCTACTTGTTCAAATGGCAAAAAAATGTTGCCCAATTGGGTTGGAGTTATGCCAATTCCTGTATCTTTTATACTAAAGTGAATGTGATATTTCTCTGTCTGCTCATCAGCAGGAAGTCGATCGACTACCTCAACCTTGAAATTAACCTTACCCTCATCAGTAAATTTAATCGCATTTCCCAGCAAATTCAAGAGAACCTGACGTAACCTTTTGACATCAACAGAAACCCCTGTGGGTAAGTTGCTTGCAGGTTCATAGACAAACAAAATGCCTTTTTGTTCTGCCCGAATCTGGCAAATTTCTGCAATACCCTGTAAAAAAGATGGAAAATGCACATCTTGAGGATGCAGTTCCAGTTTTTGCGCTTCAATTTTGGAAAGATCCAAAATATCATTAATTAAAGTCAGCAGATGAGAGCCACACTGTTCAATGATATTTACATGATATTTCTCTGGCTCCGGCAAACCTTGAGAACGCAGCAAAATTTGAGCACAACCCAAAATACCATTCAAGGGCGTTCGCAGTTCATGGCTCATATTGGCTAAAAATTCGCTCTTAGCCCGGTTTGCAGTATCAGCCGCTGCTTTAGATTTTTTCAATTGAGCTTGTTCAAACGCTTGCACCTGCCACAAGACAGCGATCATCGTTACTGTCAATCCGCCCACAATTAGGGCGATCAGATCGAGGAATTGTAGTCGAGATTCAATATTTTGGCGCGGAATTACCAAAGCCACAGACCAATTAGCTTCTCGCAACGGCACATAAGCAACATACTTTTTGGTGCCGTCCATTTCCATCAACTGAATTCCCTGTTGTTTGTTTACCATCTGCTGCGCGATCGCATTTAAATTCCGATTTGGAATTTTCAGCAGGCTGGGTGCAGGTTTTTCTAACGTTGACATTAACGTTGAGTTGGGATGGACGATCGCTTCTCCTTGAGAATTGAGGGCGAATGCATAGCTGTTCTTGCCGTAGCGCAACGAGTTGACCACCTTAGCAATGCGATCGACTTTAACATTGCCGTGGAAAACCCCAATCGGCGAACGATTGGTCGGAGAATTTGACCAGATTGGAGTGGCGATCGCAATTAAAGGAATGCCTGTAGAACGGCTGATAAAGGGATCGGAAATGTTGCTTTTTCCAGCTAGTGCTTTTTGAAAGTAGTCTCGATCCTTAATATTTTTATTTGACCGACCAACCTTAGTATTAAAATACGAACCATCCGGGGTAGCTATTAGGAAAAAGAAAAATTCATCGATCCGCTCAATTTCTGACTTTAAATAAGGTTCTGCCACAGACCAGTCTAAGGAGCGGACAGCGGAAGTATGAGCAAGGGTTTGCACCTCTACTTTCCGAACATGCAACCATTCTTCAATTTCATCAACCCCTTTCTGTACCTCTAAAAAAGCTTTTCCTCTCAAGTCTTCTAGCGTTATTTTCCGAGCAGCCTGATAGCTAAAATAAGCAGAAATACTTACAATAAGAGTAGTGCCGCCAAGAATAAATCGGATCAGTAAATTGCGCGAGGAATATATTTTGGAAGCGGATGGGCTGGAGTTGCCTTTGAGCACAGGATTCACCCTCTAAACAATGGGTTTGGTAAGCAAAAAAAAAGGGCTATATATATTTAGATTGCCCAAAAAATTATTGATAATCGCAGCTATGATTGTTATCTATAGCTGCGATTATCAATACCCTAAACTTTGCTGACCATCAAGCCCACATCAAACAGGCAAAAGAGCGAGTTAAACTCCCTGAAAAACTAACTAATAGTAGCAACAAATTAAATCTGGAACAGATTATCAAATCTCACTAACAAGCTACAGTATATACCGATAACATAGTAAAGAATTAGGTAACATTTGCCTTTTGACTAATGACTCAAGTAGATATTCTGATCCTTTCAAATGGCCCCGGTGAAGTAACAACCTGGGTGCGTCCAGTAGTAAAGGCGTTGCGGCAAGAATTAGGGGATGACCATTCTTTAGTGAGAATTTCTGTAGTATTATCACCTTGCTCAAATGCCAGTGGTAAAGAAGCAGTGATCGCTCTTTCTTACCCAGAAGTAGATAGAGTTCAGGCAGCAGAACATTTTTGGCAATTTTTGCTTTGGGGTAAAACATTTGAAAATTGGGATTGGAGAAGTCGCGGTGTAGTCGTTTTTCTGGGCGGCGATCAAATTTTTCCAGTGATTATAGGCAAAAAGCTCGGATATCGCACAGTAGTTTACGCCGAATGGTCAGCCCGGTGGCATAACCGAATTGATCGCTTTGGAGTCATGAAACCTGAAGTTGCAGCCCGTGTTCCCCAGAAATATGCTCACAAATTCACTGTTGTCGGCGATTTGATGCTAGAAGCACAAGAACAAGTCAGCACTCCCTACTCCCTACTCCCCATTACCCCTTATCCCCAGAGGGGGCCCCACCTTCCCCACTCCCCAATCATTGGTTTACTCCCTGGATCGAAAGCAGCAAAATTAGCCCAAGGAGTACCATTAACTTTAGCCATTGCCGAATACGTTTATGCAAAAAGACCGCAAACCAGATTTGTGATTCCTGTAGCGCCAACTTTGGATTTACCAACTTTAGCTAGTTTTGCCGATCCTCAAAAGAACTCTATGGCTGAAACCTTTGGCTTTGATGGTGCTTCCTTAATTGTCCCAGAGGATGCTAAAGGTAAGCCATTGCTCAAAACAGCAGCCGGCTTAATTGTGGAACTGTGGCAAGAAAACCCTGCATATCACTTATTATCCCAGTGCTGCATCTGCTTAACTACGGTGGGGGCAAACACTGCTGAACTTGGTGCTTTAGGAGTGCCAATGATTGTTTTACTACCAACGCAGCAACTTGATGCTATGCGTTCTTGGGATGGTTTACCTGGATTGTTGGCAAATCTACCAGTAGTCGGTACACCCTTTGCTAAGTTGATTAATTGGTCATTTCTAAGATTTGTGAGACGCAAAGGTTTATTAGCATGGCCAAATATTTGGGCACAGGAAGAGATAGTCCCAGAACTTATAGGTAAACTTCAACCACAAGAAGTTGGGGAAATGGTTTTAGACTTTTTGACGCATCCAGAAAAATTGGATGATATGCGCGCTAAACTCCGTAATATTCGTGGTGAAAGCGGTGCAGCCCAGAAGATAGCACAGATTGTTGGTGAGGAAATTAGGAAGTCGGGAGAGATGAGGGAGTAATGAGAGCAACATCTCCCTCATTTTTACTCTGGCTTAATCTGAAGATTCTCCATCCCTGCGCCCAAGTTCATAAATGCCGGCACCCATACAGGCTAATATACCTGTACTAATTCCCCAACTCTCACCTAAACTAATTTCCAGAACCCAGTTACAGAAAGCGCCGACTACCAAAAAAGGCACAATGCTAAACAGTGAGGCGTAGAAAGCATTTTGGGATTCTCTGGCTTTACGAGTCTTTTCAAATTCCGACTGGCTGGTGTAAAGCGATCGCTCGGCAAAGTTAAACCAGCGATTGAGTTGCTCGATTACCCATTCATTGACTTTGGAAAAACCTAGATATAGCGCCAATGACCACAAACTCGCTCCAGCGATCGCGATCGTGTCTAACTCAAAACGGAAAGGCAAAATTTCAGTCAGCATTGCTTGGGGTAGTCCTGCAAAGGGTCAACTTTAGCTGTGAGTAGATGCTAAATAAACCTCTTGTGCAATTTTAAGCATAAAGGTTAACAAGATTTCAACTACTTGGTAAATCTCCTGCTTCTTAGCTTATTTACACCCATTTTCTATCTAAATGTATCCAAAAATACCCCAGATTTAAGTCAAAGCTACAACAGTTTTTTTATATAAGCTAGTACTTACAAACCACAAACCCTTTGAAATCAAATTATTTCAAAGGGTTTAAGATAGTGCCAGGAACCGGACTTGAACCGGTGACACGAGGATTTTCAGTCCTCTGCTCTACCAACTGAGCTATCCCGGCTAGGGCTTTTGTTAGCCACGATTAATCAATGTAGCAAATATCTAAGAATATAGCAAGTCTTTGGAGAAAAATAGTTATGCAGCTTTCAAAGTCAACTTAAACCAGATGAAAACGGCTACAAATAGTAGAAACTGGACAAGAACAATACTTGGCCCAGAAGCAAGGTTGAAAAGACCTGAGACAATGATGCCAGCAATGCTACTGATGGAACCAACTATCACTGACATGACTAGAAAGCGGCTAAAGTGGTGACTCATCAGTTTGGCGGTAGAGGCGGGAATGACCAAAAAGGCGTTCACCAATAAAACACCAACAGCTTTAATGGCAACAGCAACGGCGAGTGAAAGCAAGACCACAAAGGCGTAGCGGTACAATTGGACGGGAACACCTTGAACTTGGGCAACATCGGGATTAAGGGTCAATAAAATTTGCTGTCGTAGAGTTGATAGTAAAAATATGCTACCTCCCACAAGGACTAGCAGCGTCAAAATCAAATCTGTAGTGTCGATCGCTAGAATATCCCCAAACAGTACAGCCATCAAGTTGCCACGATATCCTTTAATTAAGCTCGTGAGAATTAAACCGATCGCTAATGCCCCAGATAGCACTATGCTAAGTATGCTATCGCTAGCTAAGTCGGTTTTGTCGATAAAGTAGAGGACAATAACCCCAAAAACTAAAGTAAAAGGTAACAGCATCCAAGTAGGATTTATTTGTAGCAGCACACCTAACGCCACACCTACCAATGCTGCATGACCTACCGCGTGGCTGAAAAATGACAACTGGCGCAAGGTAACAAAACTACCCAAGATCCCACCAAGTATTCCCATCAAAGCAGCACCAACGATTGCACGCTGTATAGAGGGAAGTTGTAATAACTCTAGCAAGTCATTACCACTAGCGATCGCTAACCAAGTTATCTGACAATCATTGAAGAAATCTATAATTACTGGCATTTTTCATTCTTTAATTACGAATTCTTTTAATGTTGGTGCTGGTAGCGACTGAAACCTGGGCCGTAGGTTGCTAACAGGTTTTGCGGTGAAAGGGCAATTTCTGGCTTACCAGTACAAACAATGCTCTGGTTCAGGCAAAGCACGCGATCGCAATGCCGATTTACCATATCAATATCGTGAGAAACTTGTAATACTGTCCAACCTTCCTCTCGCTTTAATTCATTTAGCAAAGCGTAAAAATCTGCTGCACCCTGCACATCAACACCAGCAAAGGCTTCATCTAGTACCAAGAGTTTCCGAGGCATTACCAAACAATAAGCTAATAAAACCCGCTTGAGCTGACCGCCACTAAGAGTACCAATGGCTTGATGCTGTAAATGATAAGCATCAGTTCGCCGTAAAGCTTCTGTTACTGCTGCCGATTTTTCTCGGTCTTGTCTCCCCAGCTTGGAAAAAAATGAACTCTTTTTTTTCCCTTCCTTAGTCCATCCCAGTCCTACTAATTCGCTGACAGAGATAGGAAAGCTGCGGTCAAAAATGAAGTTTTGCGGCATATAGCCCAACGTATGGCGTAAATGCCCCAATCTGGAAATTGGACGACCCAAGATTTCAATCGTCCCAGCACTTCGAGGTATCAAATCTAAAACTGCTTTTACCAGGGTACTTTTACCAGCACCATTGGGGCCAACAATGGCTGTATCTGTTCCTGGCAATAATTCAAAGGAAACATCTCGAACAGCTAGATAGCTGCCTTGATAAACAGTTAATCCTTCTACTTTTAAAATAGGAATGTCATTAGTCATTAGTCATTAGTCATTAGTCATTAGTCATTGGTCATTGGTCATTGGTCATTGGTCATTTGCAAAGGACAAAGGACAACTGACAAATGACAAATTTATTTACACGATGTTTCCAGAGTTTGCAAATTAGCTTTCATTGCCTTGAAATAATGCTGTGGATCTGTTTCGCCAGTTTCTAGAGAATCGAGAGTACGCAAAGTTATTTTTAAGTCTTTAGAAAGGCTGGTCAGCAGTTTATTATCTACTCCTGGTTCGCTAAATAAAGCTTTAACTTTGTATTTTTTCACAGCGTTGACGGCATTTTGGACATCTGTTGGTGAAAGTTGATCTTCGGGAATTTGCACCACAGCAACTTGCTTGAGGTTATAGCGTTTGGCTAAATATGGAAACGCATCATGAAAGGTAATAAAGGTGCAACTGGGATTTTTCTGCAAAGTTTGTTGAAATTCGCTGTTTAAACTTTCTAATTCTTTAATATAAGCCGTAGCATTTGCTTGGTAAGTAGCTTTGTTTGCGGGGTCAGCAGCAATTAATCCATCTCGAATATTAATTATCTGCTGTTTTGCCAAAACTGGATCTAACCAAACGTGAGGATTACCCTGACTATGTTCGTGGTCTTTTTCATCTGGTGTCGTTTTTACAACAGGTGAAATTTCATTCAAGGGTTTAATACTTTTACTAGCATCAATTTCAGTTAGTTGGGGATTTTGGGCATTTTTGACAGTACCTTCCAGAAATTCCTCCAAGCCTAAACCATTTTTTACTAACACCTTAGCAGTAGCGATCGCTTTGACATTTGCTGGTGTCGCTTGGTATTCATGTACCTCCGTACCAGGTGGCACTAGAATTTCTACATCTGCCACATCCCCAGCTACTGCTTTCGTAAACAAATATATCGGCAAAAATGTCGCTAGTACTTTAGTTTTTCCCGACTGTGACTGTGGGGTAGAAGCAGCTTCCTGTGCTTGCGGCGACTGTTCAGAAGTTGTTCTCTGATTTGGATTCGATTGACTACACCCAGTTGCCATCGACAACATTAGCAAAGCAATTATGGGCAAGATGCCGCTTCTTTGCCTACTTGTTCTAACTTCTCTGCAATTCACAATCACGATATTTCTCCTCCAAACGGATGCTTGCTCTACCTCTGTCATCATCGCTATTGACTATGGGAAGTATTCTAAATTTTATACTATAATAATTCTCATTCTCATTTTAAGTGCATAATATCATTTTGGGTTTGCTGTGTAATGAGTAACAACAAAACTTTTTCAGACAGTACAGCCCTCTGCAATTTGGTTTTCCCTAAATAATTAGGATTTCTTGACTTTTTTTTGTTAAAAAGGTTGCTTACTTCTGATAAGATTGCTGACAAATATTCTCATAAAATACACGTTAAAAAAACGTGGTTTGGGTGTGAATTGGAGATCAGTGTGAGGAGAGAAATGCAAAAATTCTGGAAATATCTGTTAGTTAGTCCAGCAGTCTGCGGTGTCATCCTATTTGTGAATACTGCTACATTTGCAGGTGAAACATCGGGTAAGTCTGAAATCAATCAACCGCAAGTTTTAGCTAATCCAGACATAAAAGATCAGAACATAGCGCAAGATCGGATGATGGGGCAAGTTACCTCTGTGTCTCAATTTTCCGATGTACAACCTACTGACTGGGCATTCCAAGCATTACAGTCTTTAGTTGAGCGCTATGGCTGTATTGCAGGATACCCAAATAGCACTTATCGCGGTAATCGGGCATTAACGCGATATGAGTTTGCTGCTGGTTTGAATGCTTGTCTCGATCGCGTTAACGAACTTATTGCGACAGCCACTGGCGATTTAGTTAACAAACAAGATTTAGCCACATTACAAAAGTTGCAACAAGATTTTTCCGCAGAACTGGCGACACTCCGGGGTCGTGTGGATGCAGTAGAAGTACGCAATGCTGAATTGGAGGCGAATCAGTTTTCAACTACAACTAAATTGCAAGGACAAGTTGTCGCAGTCGTCAGCGATGTGCTGTCAGGAAATACAGTTAACGGTGCAGAAATTACAGACGAGAATACAACTTTAGGGGTACGGGCACGGATAGAACTTGTTACCAGCTTCACAGGGAAAGATACGCTGTTCACCAGAATCCAAGCTAATAATATTCTCAGCCCTAACATTGGTACGCCAGAAGGTAACTTATTTTTTGCTGGCGAGGATGGTACTACTAATGCTGCGATAGATGCATTGTTCTACAGATTTCCCTTGGGTGAAAAAACAGAGGTTGTCGCTATTGCCAATGCAGGTGCAGCAGACGACCTTACCAGCACTGTCAATCTCTTTGATGGTGATGGCGCTTTTGGTGCTTTGTCTACCTTTGGTACACGTAACCCAATTTATAACCAAATAAATGGTGCAGGGTTGGGAGTAACATACGAGTTCAACGAAAAATTGGCATTAAGTCTAGGGTATTTGAGTGGTACAGCTAATAACCCTACACCTAATAATGGTTTGTTCAATGGTTCTTATGGTGCGTTGGCACAGCTGACAGTTAAACCAAGCGATCGCATTTCTATCGGTTTAACTTACATCAATTCTTACAACCAACCACTACTCACAGGTAGCAATGCCGCCACTTTCCAGAATATAGCAGCTATCCAGGGTTTACCGGAAGAGCAAGTAGGATTTTCCAGTAATTCTTACGGTGTCGAAGCATCCATTGGCATCACTGATAATATCGTCTTGGGTGGTTGGGCTGGATATACCAACAGCCAAAGCTTGAGAGGAACCCGTGGAGACGTTGATATTTGGAACTATGCTGTCACCCTCGGCTTCCCTGACCTCGGTAAAAAAGGTAACTTAGCAGGTATCATCGCTGGTATAGAGCCGAAACTGACAAGCTCTAACATTGCAGGATTGGATAATGATCCTGATACATCCTATCATCTTGAGGCTTTCTATCAGTATAAGCTGAGTGACAATATCACTATTACTCCTGGAGTTATCTGGTTAACATCTCCAGATCACAATGACACCAATGATGATGTTGTTATTGGTGCATTGAGAACCACATTCAGTTTCTAATTTTTAAAATCTTAAAAGAAGACGCAAAGGATAAATTTGCGTCTTTTGTTTTGTGTATAGGTTTAAAAATAAAACTCAGCATTTTTACTGGGCTTGACATTTTATACCAATTCAATTAATGATTGCAACACATCCTTGGCTAAAGACGCGATAAATCGCGTCTCTACAAATGGTCTATTTTTTGCATTATTTTTTCTAATTGGTATTAAAACAATGTGAGTTTGACGGTTAGGAAAGGTCAAAAAGGTTACTAGATATGAATTTGCTCAACTGAACATCCACGCAGCCTGAAAAAAGTCGCGTTCACAAAACATCGCATAACGATAAGTTGAATGCACAACAGAGTTGGTAGCGGCATAATCGTCAACCAAATTTTCTAATTGTTGTGTTAGTGGCAGAAAATCTGCACTGCTATAAGTACGAATCCAGTCTGCATATTGATGATTAGGAATACCGTTACAAGCCAATTTTTCTCCTAAAAAGGCATACAAACGCATACAGGGAGACATCGCCGCAGCAGTTAAACCCACATCTTTGCTCCAAGCAGTTGCTAACAAAAAATCAGTATAGCGGCGGGTGGCAGATGCAAGTTCTACAGAATACAAATTGACTCCCCACTCAGAAGCATAGCTACTATGCAGGCGAAGTTCTTCTAAAACTCCACTAGCTAAATTATGAAATGTAGTGAAACCTAACCAGTCTGGTGCTTTAGCTGCGGCGATACTGTAGGCACGCGCAAAAGCTTCTAAGAAAAAAGCATCTTGCCCTACGTAGTAAGCAAATTTAGCTTGCTCAAGAGTACCATCGCCAATGCCTCGAACGAAAGGATGCTCTAAGCAAGCTTCGGCCAAGTCTTGATTTGCTGCCCATAATTCGTTAGATAAAGTCATTTGTTATTTGTCATTTGTCATTTGTTATTATCCCCTTTAAAAAGGGAAGAACTGAAGCAAGACTGAGCCAATACTTCCCAAAAAGTCAACGAAGTTGGGCTTACCAGTACTTACCTTTTCATTGACGGGTGTTTGCAGTTCTTTTATAAAAGTTTGGGCTGTTAGGGTTCCAGTGCTATTGTTTTGGGATGTAAACAATTTTTCTGCAACTTGAGCATCTTGGAATGCACCTTGTCTATCTAGTATTTGGTAACGGGCGACACCACGAGCTAGATAAGCATCCGCATATTCTGGTTTAATTGCGATCGCTTGATTAAAATAACTGATTGCTTGCTGTTGGTTGCCTTTTTGCCCTTCTGCTACACCCAAAGCATAAAATTCTGCTGGTGAAGCAATTTGTGATGGTATACCAACTGCACCTTGGAAGTTAGTCCCATTCAAGTAAGCGCCAGTTAGTTCTGCATTTGCTAAATAAGTATTTCTCAAATCAGCACCCGTCAAATTTGCGCCATTAAATTTAGCTTCGCTCAGGTTAACGCCAAATAAACTCGCGCCACTTAAGTTTGCACCCCGCAAATCTGCACCGCTCAAGTTGGCGCGGCTGAGGTTAGCACCTGTGAGATTAGCACCGCTCAAATTGGCTCCAGATAAATCAGCCATCACTAAACCTGCACTCGTCAAATCACAGTTTTGACATTGTTTGGTTGCTAATAACTGTTTAACATCTTCAGAATTTGCTGCTTGTACGGTTGTTGTCAAACTCATCGTGGTTAAAAATGCAACTGCACTTAGAAGTTGGATTTTCATAGTATTGTAATATTTTTTACTCAACATCAATATTAACTGAGATGGATTTATACCTCAGCATTATGATATGAGCAATCTCAACAATTTGCCCTCTGTAGTTGCCTATATCACCGATAAATTGGCGATACCTTTCCTGTGGAACGTTACGTTAAAGGATTGTAGAAAAGTCGTGAAAGTATAAATTGAACCGATATTAAGACTGACAACCCCAATAACAAGGGTAAATAAGCACCAGTTGTCAAGATAAATGATACACTCCACTAAAGGCGAAGCTAGGATCATAAAATCAAACTTACTGCAAAATATCGCTTCAAAGAAAGCATCTGTAACATCTAAATAATTAGTCCTTTTTAAAATCAAGTAAATTAGTAGAGCAGTATCCAAGCCTAAAGTTTGCCCTAATAACTGGACTAGTCATTGTCATCAGCGATGCTCTTACTCAGCAGCAAAATGATAGATTTGGTTTGGGATACCCTGATTTTAAATAAATATGAGACTATAGAAACATTCAGGCAGTCAGAAAAACGTGAGTCAGCAAGACAAACTCTTAGAAAAAATTCTCTCTGGGACTTCTGATACAGATATCCCCTTCGCCCAACTGTGGCAACTTTTATATACACTAGGCTTTGAAGAACGAATTCGTGGCGATCATCGTATTTTTGTCAAAGCCGATGTTGAGGAAATATTGAACCTGCAACATAAAAGAGGAAAAGCCAAAAGCTATCAAATTAAACAAGTACGGGCAGTGATTCTCAAATATAAGCTAGGAAGCAAAAATGATGTTTCGGTATGAAATTATTCTCTATTGGAGTGAATTAGATCGAGCCTTTATTGCTGAAGTACCAGAATTATTAGGCTGTGCTGCTGACGGTGATACTTATCAAGAAGCCCTGCATAATGTAGAATTAGTTGTGCAGGAATGGATAGAAACTGCTAAGGATTTGGGGCGTCCAGTTCCTGAACCTAGATTGCGTTTGATGTAAATTTAATTGATACACAAACCAAGTCCAAGTAATTTTTTAGCATTATTCAGAAATATTTCACACCATTTTAGATACGGATAAGAAAAATTCCCCACCTCAACTGGCCAATTGGTTTTATACAATCAAAGGAGGAGATAATTTTCCAAAGATACAGGGGTAAATACCATTGGTTCAGCAACCAGAACTCCAGGAAACTTCGTCGATAAAGTCAACCCAGCGCGTGCTTAGAAGTTTAAGCACTTACAGGTGGACTTCACTGGGAGCATTAGTCAGCCTGTTGCTGTTGACGATCGCCAACGCTGTCACTCCACAACTATTTCGGTGGGGAATTGATGAGGGGATCGCGCCAAAAAATCTCCAAATTGTGCTATACAGCGCCGCCTGGATGGTAGTTGCGGCGATCGCTCGTGGGGTATTTAATTTTGGACAAAGCTATCTAGCAGAAGCAGTATCTCAGGGTGTTGCTTATGACTTACGAAACAAAATTTTCAGCAAAATTCAAAATCTCAGTTTCAGCTTTCATGATCAGGCGCAGACTTCCCAACTGCTAACCCGTGTCACCAGCGACATTGAGCAGATTCGTACCTTTATTGGCACTAGCTTAATTCAGGTTGTCGGTTCAATTGTGACATTGGTAAGTATTTCGGTGCTTTTGCTGGTGATGAACTGGCGATTAGCCCTTATTACCCTCACAGTAGTACCTATGGCTGCATGGTTGATGGCACGATTCATCAACCGAAATAACAAACTTTTTCGGCAAGTACAAGAGCAACTGAGCAACCTGAATGCTGTATTGCAAGAGAACTTGCTAGGAATCCGGGTAGTGAAAGCTTTTGTACGGGAGTCAACCGAAAGGTCGCGTTATACAACTCTGAATGATGGCCTACTCAAGGCAAACATGAAGACCATTAGCGCCATCCGTGATACCTTCCCATTGATCTTTTTGCTGAGTAATTTAGTAACACTGGCGGTTTTCGGCTACGGGGGAGCGCAGGTGATTGGAAATCGGTTCTCCATTGGCGAACTGGTGGCGTTTAACTCTTACCTAGCATTGATTCTCCAACCGATTTTATTGATTGGATTTGCCGCACCCGCGATCGCTCAAGCAGCTGCTTCCGCCGAACGTGTCTATGAAGTTGTGGATGCAGAGGTAGAAATTCGCGATCGCCCAGGTGCTGTTCCATTTGACACCTGCGGTGGTAGAATTACCTTTGAAAATGTTTCTTTTCGCTATCCAGGAGCGATAACCGAAGCTCTTAAAGAAGTATCCTTTGAAACCAAGCCCAACGAGCTAATCGCCGTTCTCGGAATGACTGGTTCAGGAAAAAGCACAATTATGAACCTGATTCCCCGCTTTTACGATGTCACAAATGGGGCAATTCGGATTGACGGACGAAATGTAACAGGTTTCACACTCAAAAGCCTGAGATCGCGTATTGGCATTGTATTTCAAGAAACCACCCTCTTCTCTGGCACAATCCGCGAAAATATTGCCTATGCAAAACCTGATGCTACCTTAGAGCAGGTGATTCAGGTTGCCAAAACTGCCCAAATACACGATTTTATTAGCGGTCTACCCAATGGCTACAACACGTTTGTGGGTGAACGGGGCGTGGGCTTATCTGGTGGACAAAAACAACGAATTGCGATCGCTCGTACTTTACTAACCGATTACAGCATTCTGATTTTGGACGATAGTACCTCGGCTATAGATGCCAAAACTGCTGCCCAAATTAAAGCCGAACTAGATGGTTTAATGCGCCAAAAAGCTTGTACAACTTTTGTAGTGGCTCAACGCATTAGCACCATCCAGAATGCCGATCGCATTTTTCTCATAGATAAAGGACGATTAGTAGCACAAGGTACTCACGAAGAATTGATGCAAAGCAGCCCACTCTATGGTGTGATTTTAGAATCTCAGGTAAACCCAAAGGAGAAAAAATGATCTCCAATTATAGCGGTTCTAGTTTGGACGCAATCCACCTTGACCAAACAATTCGCAATTCGCAGTTCGCAATTCGCAATTGCGGACGTAATTGTCAATTGGTTCATTGAGGGTACAAGCCCTTCACTCCATTCGCAATGACTACCTGGTAACTTAGTAAATTTGCTTGCATTGGGATGCTCCCTGTACACACAAGTCTTTTAGAGTTGCAATGCAATGGCATTGTTTCGACTAACAATGCCATTGTTTCGACTGACAATACTATTGTTTCGACTGACAATGCCATTGTTTCGACTAACAATGCCATTGTTTCGACTGACAATGCTATTGTTTCGACTAACAATGCCATTGTTTCGACTGACAATGCCATTGTTTCGACTGACAATGCCATTGTTTCGACTAACAATGCCATTGTTTCGACTGACAATGCTGACTTTTCACGGGATCTAGGAAAACCTCACTCCCATACCTTGTAGGCAAGGGCCTGTTCTTGTTAGGTCTGTATTACACTCAACCCAGAAGCGCCATAGCATAATTACTTTAGCAGGAAAATTTGATCGCAGCTTTCTAATAAAGACTTTTAATCCCAATTCCCAATCCCTAGTCCCCAGTCCCTTTTACTCCCAAATCTAAAATCCCAAATTTTTATGAGAAGCACTATTCCCGTTGTTGCATCTGAGGAAAATGCAAGTCAGCAACTTTCCACCCTGCGGCGCTTTTTGCAATACGTGCTACTTTATCGCAAAGAAATTCCTATCGCCATCACATTAGTATCAATTGGTGCCATAACTCAGGCAGTTGGGCCATTCTTTATCGGCTGGTCAATCGATCATCTGATTGCACAAGGGAATTTGCAAGGACTGCTGCTGTTATTAGGGCTACTAGGGCTGAACTATGGACTTGGCGTCTTAGCAATTCGGGGTCAAATTATTCGAGTCGGCTGGATTATGCAGCGATTGCTGGCTCAACTGAGGCAAGATATTTTCATTAAAATCCAAAGTCTACCACTCAGCTTTTTCGATCGCAGCGAAGCAGGCGATTTAATGAGCCGATTGCTGAATGATGTCAACACCGTGAATCAAGCTTTTGGACTGACAATCGCCCAAATGCTGGGCAACACTTTCAGTTTAATTGGCATTGTGATTGCGATGCTCTCAATCAACCTGCAACTCGGTTTGTTAAGCAATCTAGTTGTACCACTGATGATTTTTACTACAAGCTTATTTGCACGTTGGGCAAGAGCCAGATTTCGCGTCACGCGACAAACCATTGGGGAACTTTCTGCCAAGTTAGAAGAAGATATTGGCAGCGTGCGAGAAGCCCAAGCATTTAATCGCGTACAGATGAATATCACAGAATTTAACATTCTTAACGCCGCCAATAGAGATGCCAACGTTGAGGCTGTGGCAATTACTTCAGCCTTTTTGCCCTCTATCGATTTTCTCAACACGTTAGCAACAGCAGGTGTACTAGCCTATGGCGGTTATCTAGCGGTAACAGGAGCTGCAACAGTGGGTGTAGTGACATCCTTTTTACTTTACGTCCAGCAGTTCTTCCGCCCTATCCAAATTCTTAGCCAGTTTTACACCCAAGCTCAATCTGCTTTCGCCGGATTAGAGCGAATCTTTCTATTACTAGATGAACCGTCAGAACTCAAAGATGCACCCGATGCCATAGAAATGCCGCCAATTCAAGGTGAGGTAACATTCGAGAATGTCAAATTTGGCTACAACCCAGATCAAATGGTTCTCAAAGGAGTGAATTTGCACGCCTATCCCGGACAGATGGTTGCATTAGTCGGGCCAACTGGTTCAGGAAAAAGTACAATTATTAACTTGATTTTGCGCTTTTATGATGTATCAAGCGGTGCAGTGAAAATTGACGATCTTGATGTGCGTAGCGTGACTCAAGCAAGTCTACGCCGTCAAATTGGCATCGTCCTGCAAGACAATATTTTGTTCACCGGCACCGTCGCCGAAAATATAGCTTTTGGCGCTCCTTACGCCACTCAAGCTGATATTGAAGCGGCTGCACAACTAGCAAATGTACATGAGTTCATTACCTCACTGCCACAGGGTTATACAACTCAATTGGGTGAACGGGGAGCGCCTCTGAGCCAAGGACAGCGACAACTAATCAGTATTGCTCGTGCGGTATTAATTAATCCTCAAATTCTGATTCTTGATGAAGCCACCAGCAGCATTGATACCCGCACAGAAGCGCTAGTACAAAATGCGATCGCTCGTTTGCTCCAAGATCGTACCAGTTTCGTAATTGCCCACCGTCTCAGTACAGTTACTCAAGCAGATCGGGTATTAGTAATTCAGCAAGGACAAATTGTGGAACAGGGTACTCACGCCGAACTCGTCAATCAGCAGGGTGTCTATGCCAACTTGTATGCTCTGCAACTGGGTGCAGCAGAACAAGAGACATAGGAGTGAAAATTAATTCTGCGTTGCCCGAAATCCTTGGTAGACACAATTCATGAATTGTGCCTACGTCATTTCAGCAGATGTCTAGTGGACATGATATAACTAAAGACTACTAAATTTAAAAAAGTATAGATAAACAGGTAAAATTCTTATCTGATAGGGATCGGCAGAAATATCAGTGCAGAACTTCTGGACGATGTAGGGTGTGTAGCAGGAGAAATGCAGGTAGGAAAAGTGAGGAATTAAGTATGGCACTATATCTAGACTCAGCGATCGCATCGGAAGCTGAAGTTGTTAAGCTTTGGGGATGGGTAAAAGGTATTACAACAAATCCCACGTTGTTATCTCAAAGCGATACTCCACCAGAAACCACGCTCAAAAAATTGGTCGCCTTGACAAATGGCCCGTTATACTATCAACTTATGGCATCCGATAAAGCTGGGATGCTAGCTGAAGGTAGGAAAGCTTTCGAGATTATTGGTTCACAAACAATTTTGAAGATTCCCGCAACACCATTAGGGTTTGAAGTGGTGGCGAGTCTATCACCAGAAATTACCTGTTCGGTGACAGCGATTTATAGTGCAGCCCAAGCAGCAGTAGCACGGGAAGCAGGAGCTAAAATTGCTATAGCTTATGTCAACCGAGCTACCCGATTGTTAGGTGATGGTATTGCCTTAGTGCGGGATATGGCTAGCATACTCAAAGGTAGTGATACGGAAATCTTAGCAGCTAGTATCAAATCTCCTGAAGAAGCAGCTGCATCGTTGCAAGCCGGGGCCAATCATTTAACTTTACCACTTGCAATGTTGCAGGCGATCGCAACTCATGAATTCTCACAAAAAACCGTTGAAGAATTCGCTAAAGGAGGCATCGGTTTAACTAATTACTAATTCGTAATTTGTATAGGACTCATATTTGATTTTTGCGAAGCTAGGTACACCTTTATTCCTTATTCCCAGTCCCCAGTCCCCAGTCCCCAGTCCCCAGTCCTCAGTCTCTACGAGTAATTCTCCGAATCAAATCGGATTGTTATATGCGTTCAATAAGTGAATTTAGCTAAACTATAAAAATCAAATTTACTCAACATCTCCAAAAAGGTGAATACCGCAGGCACTTGCAGGGCATTAGATAAAATTGCCGTTGCAATGACTCTTTCGAGCGGTGCAGGTAAACTATATACCTGCACCTTTGGAGGAATGGGTACAGCTGCTAAACGAGGCATAATAGCTGCTCTCAGTCCTTGATTCACCATACTAACGACTGTAGAATCTTCTTGAATGTCGGTAGCAGTATTGATTGGAATTGCGAAAGTTTTCAGGTGGTTGTGAAGAATGCGTCCGCAAGGTGTACAAGGAAGCAAAACTGGTGGATAGGCTGCTATGTCTTCCCAAGTAATTTGCGGACTGCTAATTTTGGTATCTGGTGGTAGTAAAGCTACATACTCATCCCGAAAAATTTCCCAGGTTTCAAATTCTTCACCAGTTGGCAGACAGGTAATACCAATATCGGCACGTCCATCATGCAAACACTGCTCTACATCTGTGAAAGCAGCACACTCTATAATTGTGACAGCAATTTCTGGAAATTGATTGTGAAATTGAGCGATCGCTTTTGGTAATAGATGAGTAGCGACGCTCCGAAAAGCCGCAATTCGCACATGACCACCGTGTAAACCTTTATGTAGGTTTGCTTCGTGTTGCATCATCTTTAGATGCTGCATTGCTTGACGCGCATGATACAAAATGCGCTCTCCAGCAGGTGTCAGCACAGCACCGTGACGACCTCTGGCAAATAATGGCACACCCAATTCTTCTTCTAGGGTGGCAATGGCATGACTAATTGCAGGTTGGGAAAGCTGCAATTCTAAGGCTGCCTCACTAAAGTTACCACAATCTGCGACTGCAATTATGGCTCGGAGTTGGGAGAGTTTCATCGGCAATTGATGAGAACAAGGGTATACACATCCTGACTTTATTGTGGCAAAAAGGTTGTATTATAGCGTTTCCTAATCATACAAGGTACATCATAGCCCCCTCCTCGCCTGCGGGGAGGGGGTTGGGGGTGGGGTTCAGTACCTACTCAACCGAGAACCGCTATAGTGATTTTTAATATCTATAAATCCTATTTATAGAAGCTATGCAAGCTATGATTTGATTCCTAACTGAGATGTTGTTACTGTTTTATTTACTGAGCAACTTTCAGAATAATTTTATGAATAATGACATTAGGTGTCTATCAACAGAAGATATAGAAATAAATTGTAGTCCGTCATTCGAGAAAAAAATCCACTCAAACTTCTGGGAATCTCTGCATCTGATTTGGGAAAATTTTGTCAAAAAACTCCTAGTAGATCATCATGAATTACAAGTTTGGCAAAAGGTTGACCGCCACGGTAATATCTATTGGCAAGCTTACGACCCTGTAACCGGAAAATCTTTCTCTTCAGGTTCCGAAACTGATGTGTGTATGTGGATTGAACAGCTTTATAGGTATTAAAAATATGACACAACTTACTTTGGTAATCGGCAACAAAAATTATTCATCTTGGTCGCTTCGTCCTTGGTTAGCGATGAAGCAATTTGGTTTGGAATTCAATGAGATTCGGATTCCTCTTTATAACAACCCAGATTATTCATCCAAAATTCGGCAATATTCGTCATCAGGAAAAGTACCTGTGTTATTGCACGATACACAAACGGTGTGGGATTCTCTCGCTATTTCTGAATATTTAGCGGAAACATTTCCAAATCTGCAATGGTGGCCAGAGGATAAGGCTGCAAGAGCATTAGCCCGTTCTATCAGTGCGGAAATGCACTCAGGGTTTCAAAACTTGCGTCAGAATATGCCGATGAACTGCCGTACTAAATATCCTGGTAAAGGTTTAGAATTAGGCGTACAACAAGACATTGACCGCATAACTAATATTTGGCAACAATCACGTCAAAAGTTTGGCAATGGTGGCAATTTTTTATTTAGTAATTTCACGATTGCCGATGCGTTCTTTGCTCCAGTTGTCTTGCGGTTTATCGCCTATGATGTGCAGTTAGATACTGTTTCTAGAAATTATGTGGAGTCGGTTTTGGCACTTCCAGCAATGCAAGAGTGGATAAATGCAGCAAAAAATGAGACAGAAATTATTTCCCAATTTGAGTTTTAGTGAAATAGCAGATAGCGATAAGATGAAAAGTAGAAATATTTTAATTCGAGATGCAAATAAAAAAGATATTCCTGCAATTATGGAATTGATTTATTTGAAAGCTGAATTTGATGGTTATTCTGAATCTGTAGAAGCAAATCCTCAAAAGCTAGAAATTGATTTATTTGGAGAAAAGCCCCTTGCTTTTGTTATTTTGGCTGAGGTTGATGGGGATAGTATTGGGTTGGCAACTTATCACTTTATCTATTCAACTTTTTTAGCAAAACCTGGAATTTGGCTGGATGATTTATATGTCAAAGCTGAATATCGAAGCCACCGAGTTGGTCAAGCACTCATGTTACGCTTGCGCCAAATTGGCAAAGAAAAAGGTTGTGGCAGAATCGATTGGACTGTAGCTGTGTCTAACGAGCGTGGAATCAATTTTTATGAAAGAATAGGTGCAAAGATTATGAATAAAGTAAAATTATGTCGCTTAGATGGTCAGATATTATAGTAGGGTGGGTATTACAATACTCGCGCCTACAAATAAGATTTGATGGATAAGATTGAGTCAGTTTTGGCACTTCTGAACCTAAAAATATTAATTGCATCATCTCTATTACTTATTTTCCTTTCTGGTTGTACAGATTGTGAGGCTAAAAGAATTTCAAATCCCAATCATATAAAGCAGTTACTAACAACTAAAAAATGTCCCAAGTGTGACTTAGGTGGTGCTAATTTAACAAATGCTGATTTAGCTGGAGCAGATTTAAGAGAAGCTGAACTGACAGATGCTAAATTAGATGGTGCAAATTTACAAGGGGCTGATCTACGCCAAGCAGAGATGCGATGGACTGATAAATCTGAAGATGATCATGGAGAATCTGGATTCTCAGAAATCGGTGATATTGATTTCAGTTGTAATGTTGATTATAAAGTTTCGTTAGAGAAAGTTAACTTACAATCAGTTAACTTTTCTGGTACTAATCTCTCTGGCTTATTTATTTCTGATAGTAATCTCCGTGCGGCGAATTTAAGTAGTGCTAACTTAAAAAGTACCTACCTCACAAATGTAGATTTAGCGGGAGCAAATCTAAATCATGCTAATTTATCTTACGCCAGCTTCGGCAATGCTAACCTTCACTCGGCAAACTTACAAAATGCTGATTTAAGCTACAGCGAATCAATCGTCAATGTAGACTTAAGAAATGTCGATCTAAGTGGTGCTAGATTAAATGTTGCAAAATTGGATGGAAATGATTTAAGAGGTGCTAACCTTCGTGATGTTGACTTTACTCAAAGTAGCGTAGATAGAACAGACTTTCGTCATGTTAAAAATCTGACAACCGAGCAAATTAAATTGGCACAAAATTGGCAAGAAGCGGTATATAACGAAGAGTTTCGCGCCAAATTAGGACTACCTGCTTGCAAAACTAGGTTAGGAGAGTATTTAGGGCGACCTTTTATCTTTAGTAAAATTAAGAAAGGATGTTTTCAAAGATAGTCAGCTTATTTTTGAGACTTCAAGGTAATTTTTCCCACCCATTAAGGTAAAAGGTTGCCGTTCAAGAAGCAAAAATGCTTATTCTTTTTAAAGAGCGATCGCAACCTTTGTACCTCTGTTTAAACTATAATTTAATTGGTAACAAGCTATTTATAAAGTAAATCTTTAGATTTACTTTATAATGGTTTCTAAATCAATTTTAATATTAGTAATGCCTAATATTCAAGAACACATAAACACTCTTTTTACAAAATTTATTCCTAGTTATAGATTTTTTCGTTTACAAGAACTCACAATTAATAAAAATAATTCACTGCAAACAAAAATTAATAGTCAATCAATTAAAGTTCTTAGTTGGAATATTGCTAAACAAAACTATAATAACGCTTGGTTAGAAGATTTTTCAAAAATAATTGCCGCTTATCAACCAAACCTGATATTTCTACAAGAATTTTCTTTAAAGTTAGAGGCAGAAGAATGGGCAAAATGGTTGAAAATGAATTGGAGTTTTGCTCCTAATTTTGTAGATATTCATCATCAAACTTATTCAGGAATTTTTACAGCCTCGACAATCAAACCAATTACAAAAAAAGTTATCACTACTAAACATTACGAACCGATTGTTAAAACTCCTAAAATATCTTTGATTACTGAGTATCTGCTATCTGAACAAAATACAACTCTCCTGACTGTCAATACTCACCTGATAAATTTTGTAGATTTAAATAAATTTAAAATCCAGCTAAATGAATTAGAGCAAGCCTTATCTACACATCGGGGGCCACTAATATTTTCAGGAGATTTCAATACTTGGAGTCGAAAAAGAGCAGCTATTCTCAATCAAGTAACCACTCAATTAGGATTAACACCTGTAATTTTCGCACTTGATGAGAAGGAGAAAATTAAACGCTTCCTGTTATCACCCCCTTTAGATCATATCTTTTATCGAGATATCAGCGCAAAAAAAGCCAGTGCGAAAGTGCTAGACCAAATTTGTTCATCCGATCATAAACCATTGCTGGCAGAATTTACTTATACCAATACTCAAAAAAATTAAGATGCTTGTAGATGGTGGTGTTTTAGCTATTTTTAGCACAGCTACAGTTGTTGTTCATGTCGTGGGAGTTGCACATGCAGCCCATGCAGTGATGAATGTGCGTTCTTCCCAAGGGGCAATTGCCTGGAGCATTTCTCTAATTACCTTTCCCTGGCTAGCGATTCCGTTGTATTGGGTTTTAGGAAGAACTAAATTTCATGGATATGCTGAAACACTGCGTTCAGTCTATGCAGAACACTACCAGCTTATTCATTCGACTTATAGTGAACTGACTAAATTTCAGGTTGCACCACCAGATAATCTAGCCGAGTTGCAACCATTAGCCGAGGCTTTTACAGAAATTTCTTTCACATCAGGCAATGCTGCCGAATTACTGATTAATGGTCAGCAAACCTTTGAAGCGATGCTGAAAAAGATTGCATCGGCGACAAATTACATTTTGTTTCAATTTTATACTGTTAACGATGACCAATCAGGTAATGAGTTTAAAGAAGCGTTGATTGCTAAAGCCAAGCAAGGAATAAACATCTATTTTCTCTACGATGAAATTGGTTCTAAGAAATTATCTCGCCCTTATATCCAATCTCTACAACAGCATGGAATTAGAGTGAGTGCATTTAACACCACCCAAGGTCAGGGTAATCGGTTCCAATTTAATTTTCGCAATCATCGGAAAATTTTGGTAGTGGATGGAGAAATTGCATTTGTAGGTGGACTGAATATTGGTGATGAATATTTAGGAAAAAACCCTCGCTTGAGTCCCTGGCGCGACACCCATATCATTCTTGAAGGGCCAAGTGTACAAAGCCTACAAAATTCCTTTGTGCGAGATTGGTATTGGGCAACTCGAAAACTTATCGAAGTTAACTGGCAAGTGAAAATTAATCGGGAAATTAATCAAACTGTATTCGTACTTCCTACAGGGCCCGCAGATTCGCTACCAGCTTGTAAGCTTTTTTTCGTCGAACTAATTAATCAAGCTCAAACTCACCTCTGGATTGCTAGTCCATACTTTGTGCCAGATGAGGCAACATTGTCAGCCTTAAAACTGGCAGCAATGCGAGGTGTCGATGTGCGAATTCTCTTACCAAATCGACCCGATCATTTATTTGTTTATTTATGTTCCTTCTCTTACTACACTGAAATGGAAAGAATTGGTATCAAGTTATATCGTTACAAAAATGGGTTTATGCACCAGAAAATTATAGTCATTGATGAAAATTTAGCAGGGGTAGGAACTGTTAACTTAGATAATCGCTCTTTTTCCCTAAATTTTGAAGTTATGGGTTTTGTTACCGAGCCTGGGTTTGTCCAAAGTGTGAAAAAGATGTTAGAGGATGATTTAACTGTTTGTGTTGCTGTCGATCTTAATGAGTACGATAAAAAACCTTTTTGGTTCAAGTTAGCTGTAAGAGTCTCTCGATTGCTGACTCCTTTACTTTAATCACTAATAATTGCCCCTACATCTAATATAGCAAGGGACTGGGAACTGGGGACTGGGTGAAAAGTCTTTTTCTGTCTAAGTTTTATCATCTGTTGATGTCCTAATCACCAAGGCTTGCATAGATGAATAGAATAATCCATCAGGCAAAGTTAGGGTAATTTACTCAGTGGTGTTGCTAAACCGTCAATGCTGACGAGATTTTTCCGCTGTTGATATTCTCGAACTCCCTCTTCGCCTTTTTTACTAGCCCAGTTTACTAGAGTCTGGCGCTGACCTTGATATTCATAGAGTGGTACGCCAAAACCACAGGAAGTCTGGATTTTTTCAATGTCAGCGACGATAATTTGACGAGTTCCAGGTATCGGCAAAAACAAAGAATACAAAGAGTCCCACTCTGGAGAACTCGGTAAAATCGTGGTTCCTTGACCGTAAAGACGCAAGATACACGCAGGTTCTTGAAAGGCACAAAACATGAAGGTTATCCGCCCATTTTCTTGCAAATGGGCTGATGTTTCGTTACCACTGCCTGTGAGGTCTACATAACCTACTCGGTTGGGAGAGAGGATGCGAAAGCAGTCCTGACCTTTAGGAGACAGGTTAACATGACCCGTAGGACTCAAAGGTGCAGAGCCAACAAAGAAAAGGTGTTGGGCAGCAATAAAGTCTTGCAGTTCCTCAGTAATATAGTCAAAGAATTTAGACATAGACTGTCTGATTTATATTTGCAAATTTATCATGTTTTCAGCCTATGTCTTAGCTAAAAATCTAGCAAGGTATAATTACTGATGTCTGGTTTATCGGAAAAGAAGTAGGAAAAAGTATTACTGTCTCATGTATCGACTAGCCATTTGGATAGCATCAGCGATATCAACATCACCATCACCATCAGCATCCAAGAAGGAATTTAGGACTGGATTTCCGCCAGCTTGGGGATTTTGAGCATTAGCGCCTGATTGCAAAAAGTTTAGCACCAAAGGTACTGCTAAAGGCAGCAATTGTTGAACGATACCAGCATCCAACCCAGTGCGCTGGGCAGCAACTTCAGCTACTTGCTGTTGAATCTGAGGAGAAAACAACGAATTGACGGCTTGAGGATTGGGAGAAGTACCAGCATATTGACTGACTAAATTTTGTGTAGCTTCATTACCATCTGTGGCTTGTTTGTCTTGTAAAGCAGAACGCACTTGACCACCTACAATAGACAAAACAGATTGGATAGTAGAAGGATCTGCGCCTGTGCGATCGCTCAACTGTTGTACAGTATTAACAATATTTCCTATTTGACCTAAACTCCCCTGTTGATTGGGATTAGCAACTGCACCAAGAATTTGATCGAAAAGTCCCATAAGTTTGTTTCTCTCTTTGTTCTCAAAAACTTGCCAAAACTGGCTTGAAGTTTTTTGTGTCCACCGACTTTTGTAAGCCTAATAAAAGATTAAAACACGCCGCTAGTACCGCAAGGCGGAAGTCAAAAATCACTCATTCAAAAGTCAAAATAGCCCGCCGCAGGCATCGCTAACCCCAAACCCGTACTAATGCGTCCTTCGTAAAAAATAAATCGCCGTCTGTAGAAGAATGTTCATTTATCTTTCAGACAATGATCGCAAAACGCTCAACTTATTTGCTTTACGCTAATGCTGCTACCTTCTCTAGCAAGCCTTGAAACAACCTCAAGCCATCACTACCTCCCAGTATTGCGTCTGACGCCCTTTCTGGGTGCGGCATCATTCCCAACACATTGCCTTGACGATCGCAAATCCCGGCAATGTTGTTCAATGAACCGTTGGGATTCTCCCCTTCATAGCGAAATATGACTTGCCCGTTATCTTCAATTTCTGCGAGAGTGGCTGCATCAGCGTAGAATCTCCCCTCTCCGTGGGCAATAGGCAAAGTGATGACTTCACCAGTTGTATAAGCTTGCGTCCATAGATTAGTACGCTCAACTTTCAAGGGGATGCGATCGCAAATAAAATGCAAATCCCGATTTCTGGTCAACACCCCTGGCAAAAGTCCAGCTTCAGTTAATACCTGAAAACCATTGCAAATACCGAGGACAAACTTACCCTTTTGGGCGTGTTCCACAACCTGCTGCATCACAGGTGAAAAACGTGCGATCGCACCACAGCGCAGATAATCCCCGTAACTAAAGCCACCAGGAATAATCACGACATCCAAATCAGCAATATCTGTTTCTTGATGCCAAACCATGCGCGTTGGTTGCCCCAGTAAATCTCTGGTTACATAAGCAACATCGCGATCGCAATTAGAACCGGGAAAAACAACAACACCGAATTTCATGATTAGTTAGGGTAGTGGGGAGTGGGGAGTGGGGAGTGGGGAGGCAGGGGAGCAGGAAAGACGAGGAGACAAGGGGGACAAGGGGGACAAGGGGAACAAGGGAGAATTATTAAACAAGTTTCTTCCTTGTCTCCCCCTCTTCCTTAGTCTTTTACCAATGCCCCATGCCCCATGCCCCATGCCCCATGCCCCATGCCCCATGCCCTATACCCAATCCCTAAAATACCCCAGTTTGAGTTTCGACCTCAATTAATTCAAAGCGGTAATTTTCAATTACCGGATTTGATAGCATTTGGTCACAAATGGTATCAAGGTCTTTACGCGCTTTCTTCTCTTCAGTTGAGGTGATGGTGAGTTCAATGTACTTGCCAATCCGCACCTGGTCAACGTTATCGTATCCCAGTTGCTTAAGACCGGATTGTACTGCCACACCAGCGGGGTCTAAAACTGAAGGACGAAGGGTCACGAAAATTTTGGCTAGATACTTGGTTTGCACGGGCTTTTGCTGAATGCTGCGATCGCTATACTATAACTTTCTGTTCCAACTGAGTGAAAATAAGATTACGAAGCCGTTAAAGTTAATTGATCGATTAGCTCATCTAACAGCTTCAAACTACAGTGGCATACTTAAATAATTGTCTATGAGAGCCATACGCACCCGCAGTCAAGAGCGTATTTTCAACCTACTGAAAACTATCAAAAAAGGCATTTCTGCCCAAGATATTTACGTAGAACTACGTAATACAAATCAGAGCATGGGTTTAGCAACAGTTTATCGTTCTCTAGAAGCCTTAAAACTAGAAGGCATGGTACAAGTGCGGAATTTAGCTAACGGTGAAGCCCTCTATAGCCTAGCACAACAAGATAAACACCACCTTACTTGCTTGCAATGTGGTGTCTCAATTCCGATTAATCAATGCCCAGTTCATGACTTAGAAGACCAGTTAGAATCAAGCCATAAGTTTAAAGTTTTTTACCACACCTTAGAGTTTTTTGGGTTGTGTAGTCAATGCCAGGAAAATCAAGCTACTGGGATTAGTCAATAGCAATTAATTAGTACAAGGAATATCGAATGATTAATTTGCTCAGAAAACGGCTTTATACTGCACTATCTACTTTTCCTACTGCTGCTCATGTACTACATTTAGGATTACCTCTGATAGTTTTAACAATTTTCTTATTATTTATCGGGTTTAAGTCAGATTTTCTCCAGGTACATATCTTACAAAAATCTTGGAAGGAAATTGTAAAACTTGTTGCATTCTCCTTTTTTATCCCCGGATTAAGTGAGGAAATAGTTTTTCGTGTTCTATTTTTGCCTCATCCTATCGAAAAGCCTTCAATCAAGACACAGATTATTTGGGGGACGATTGCTTTGACAGCCTTTATCATGTATCACCCACTTCAGGGAATAACTTGGAATCCTAGTGGTCGTGAAGTTTTTATGGAGCCTACCTTTCTAATCCTGGCAGCTTTGTTAGGAGCTATATGTACGATCGCTTACTTAGCATCTGGCTCTATTTGGCTTTCGGTTATCATTCACTGGCTAGCTGTTGTCATTTGGATAATTTTATTAGGAGGATTTGCTAAGTTTAATTACTAGAGCTTGTCAGAATACTATATGTTGGCTTAAACATACTTTTAACTTACTACTCTGAGCAGCTTTGTATTGAGCATACTATTCTAGAGACAATCAAATACTACAGTACCTTGGAACTATCAAAGCTTTTAGTTTCGGGCGTTGAATTCCACAACAAGCAATTTTTTAGATATCACTAAAGAATATACAAAACTGCATTTCAACAAAACTCAACCAACTAAATACATCTGCAACTGTTAATTGCCAATTTTCCAAAACACTCAAAACGGGTAAGATATCTTGTTGTTCTTTTAATTCTGGTAATTTACTGGGTTCAAAAATCATGATTGACTCATCAGCAAAATCGAGTAACCAATCTAGCTTTGCTCCATTTTGAATAAAAAATGTAATTTTGCGGATAATTCGGTTGGGTGATTGTTCTGGTGAGAGAATTTCAATTATCAAATCTGGGGGAATCTCAAATTTATTCACAACACTACCTTTTGCATCCAGAGGAATTCTTTCCCATTCAAACACAGCAATATCTGGTACTATCGAAAGTCAGCTAAACGTGCAGCGTAATTCAGTAAAGGCATAAGCTAACTTTTTCGGTTTTGCAACTTGATTTATCGCAGAAGCTAATTCAATTTGTAAAGTGCTATGTTTTCCTTGTGGCATAGGTTTTTGGTATATTTGCCCGTTAAAAATCATCAGAAATTCCCGCTTTGCCTGCTTCTTGTATGGTGATAACATCGTGCCCAAAAGTACGTAATAATTCTACTGATTTACGGGGGAACTGCTCATCTGCTAACAACCTTACCATACATTAACAGGATATTTTAAGAAGCATCTAAAATAGCATCAGCTTGTTCTTGTTCGTGAATAGCAGTATCAATTTCGTCAGGAAAAGCTTCAGCATAAAGCCATGCTGTTACCAAGTTAGCTGCGCTAAGTTGAGGATATTGATCTAGAATATCAGCATCTTTAGCACCTTGTCGTCGATAACTTACCAACAACCAAACAGGAATACGTGTTCCGGCAATACAAGCATCAGCACCCATTACACCAGGGGTTTTGGTAATTCCATGATTATTAGTATTAATACCTTGGGTTAAGATGCAAATTGCTTCCACCTTTTGGGCTGGTGTTAGGGATAGTAACTGTGTTTCTAACTCTTGGGCTGTCATTGGAAACTATCTAAGATTAACTATATTTTAACGGGGTTTGAAAATTTACTACACAAACGCGTAGGCATAGCCCGTCTTAGACATCGCACAACCAAAACCTTTCACTACAAAAGTGCGTTAGCGCAAACTTACCGTCAGGTATCACCTAAAATTTATTTCCATTTTTGCATCTATCTATTCTGGTTGAACCCAATCAATTTCTAAACGCTTAAAATCTCTGTCAAAAGAAACTATTGTCTCTCCTTTTTGACGAGCAATTTCTACTAAATAAGCATCGATAAAATCGACATTAGCATTAGCCATGCGTTCAATGGCTGCTGTTACTTGTTCTAAATCGTCTAATAAAATTCCTTCTGCAAGGACTAAAGGCAACAAAACTTCAGCAATTTGTACGCGGGAATATTTATAAAACGAAGACAAAACCCAAATAACTTCTGCGACGACAATTGGCGAAAGTCGGAGCGTAACTTCTCCAGATTCAGCCTTTTGTATTAGTCCTAAAGCTCGTTGTGCTAAATCAGGTGGTTCTCCAGTGAGAAAACGGAGCAGAATGTTAGCATCTACCCACAAATTAGTCATGATTTCTCAGTGGAATTTTTTTGAGCTAAAGTTACGCCAACTATTTGACGAATTGCTTCTTTACCTGGATTGGCAATAGTTGTATGTAAAACACCATAAAATTCACTGAGACGTTTTTTTGGAGTTTTCTCGATTGTTTGAGTACGGAGTTTAAGGGATGTAATAAGATCAGCAACTTCTTCTAGCTGTTCTTCGTTGAGGTTGTCTAATTCTTGCTTGATGTGTTCTTTACTGACTGTCATTTTTTAATTTTTTCATTCAACCTATGATTTTATTATCGCGCTTTATGCAATTCCTGACTTAATTTTCCACAGTCCCTAGCACTTGGAGTATCACTACAACCATCATAAGTGCGTAAGCGTAGCCCGTCGTAGACATTGCCCTGGCTTACTGTCAGGTATCACCTAAAAACTATTCCACATTTTCCACTGCACCTAACGCTTTGAGCGCAGCTTTTTCGGATGAGGTTAAACCTTTAATACCTGCGGTATTCATACGTTCGTAAGGTCGTTCGGGTATCAGAGTTTTTATGCAATTCCCCGTTTTGACATCCCAAAGTTTTATTGTTCCATCTTCACTACCGCTAGCAATAATTCTTCCATCAGGGCTGAATGAAATAGATACTACCCAGTTAATATGTTCTTTCAAAGTTTTCAAACACTCACCTGTATGAAAATCCCATAACTTTATTGTTCTGTCGTAACTGCTACTGGCGATAATTTGCCCATCAGGGCTAAATGTAACGAACCTGGCATCGCTACTATGCCCTTGCAAAGTTTTAATGCATTCACCAGTGGTTATATCCCATAGCTTTACAGTTTTATCGTAGTTACCACCACCACTTGCTAATATCTGCCCATCAGCATTAAAGCTAAGTGACCAAACCCAATCAATATGTCCTTCCAAAGTTTTGATGCACTTAGCAGTGTTTATATCCCACAGTTTTATCCTACAGTCCTCGCTTCCAGTAGCTAACAAATTACCATCGGGACTGAAAGCTATAGATTTTAGCCAAGGGGAAGCTGTATCTCCTTGTAAAATTTTAGTATGTTCACCAGTAGAGATATTCCACATCTGTATTGTCGTTTTGTCAGCTAAAGCCAGGACTTGACCATTGGGACTAAATACAGTAGGTAAAATCCAACTATTGCTTGCCTCTATAGTTTTTACACAATTACCAGTACGTAGATTCCAAACTTTTACTGTTCTATCTGAACTTCCACTAGCTAGCATTTGCCCATCTGGACTAATAGTTGTATATGTTACCCATGCTTTGTGACCTTGTAAAATTTGGCAGCATTCACCTGTATTAACATTCCATAATCTCAAAAGACCATCATTGCTACCACTGACTAAAGTCTTACCATCAGGAGTAAAAGCAACGCACAATACCAAATGATGATACCCTTGCAAAACTTGAAAACATTCACCACTATTAATATCCCAGAATCTTACTGTTTGGTCATCACCTGCACTGGCTAAGACATTATGTTGTGGGTGAAAAATCACAGAACGCACCCAATCAATATGTCCTTTTAATATTTGAATGCACTTTCCAGTTTTTGCATCCCATAGTCTTACTGTTTTATCAGCGCTTCCAGTCGCTACTATTTCACCGCTCTTGTTAAATGTTACTGACCATACTTTGTTAGTATGCCCCTGTAAAATTTGTATACATTCACTAGTATGAACATCCCAAAGTCGTGTTGTATGATCGCTAGCGCTGCTAGCAAGGATTTTACCGTCAAGACTAAAGTTAACTGAACCGACTCTCTTAGTATGACCGTGTAAAGTTTGGAGACATTTACCTGTTTTAATATTCCACAACTTTACTGTCGAATCTCCACTGCCGCTAGCTAGCATCCAACTATTAGGATTGAAAGTAACACAATATATCCTACCAGTATGACCGTGTAAAGTTTGGAGACATTCACCTGTTTTAATATTCCACAACTTTACTGTTTGTTCTTGGCTACTAGCTAGCATCTGGCTATTAGGGCTAAAAGCAACAGAATGAATTTTATCAGTATGTTGATTTAAAGTTTTAATGCATCTACCTGTACGAATATCCCACAATTTTATTTTGAAGTCTTGACTACCACTAGCTAGCATTTGACCATCAGGACTAAAGGCGATTGTTCGTACCCAATCAATATGTCCTTCTAATGTTGAAAGTCGTTTACAATCTACAACCCGCCATAAATAAATTTCACCGTTAGCATCTGCTGTAGCGATAATCTGTCCGTCTGGGCTAAATGCTATTGATAAGACAGTACCTAAGACTTTTGTAAAAGTAGAACTACTTAGATTAGTCCCAGCAAAATCAACATTATGCAAAATAGCATTAGTAAAATCTGCTCCTTTAATCACTGCACTACTAAAATCTCTCCCTTTTAACGCAGCTTTATCCATCTTCACCATGATTGTCGCTGCATTTCCGCCGACATAACCAACTTCATCCTCACTTTTACCCCTCGTCCCCTCAATCACATTAATTACTGATTCCTTAGCCTCAACATTAATCATCCCTACCAATAAATCCATCACCGCTTTCGTCAAAGGTGCTTTACCAAAAGTCACCCTCAACTTCTCCAACGATTCACTTAGAAATCCCTTCAATGCCGCAGTTGGTAAAATTTCTCCAGATGCATCTACCTGACGACTGAAATAAGAAGACCAACTATAATCAACAGGCGCAATATCATAATTTATCTGGAACCGCACCCGCGCTAATTCCGTAAAATCACTAGCCAATGCTCCCAACTCTGCCGCAAATTTATACGCCGCAAAAAACTCTAACAGCGACCGATGCGCTGGAGTATAATCACCATCAGCGTTGCGGATGAGCATTGTTTGCCCCATCATGTCATAATGCCAGTGGTCTAAATCCTTCTCTTCTTGCACCACTGAACCAAATAACCGCCGAATTCTGTCAGGGAAAAGCCGATAATTGAGGCTCATTTCATCTTTAGACAGCATTTCCCAAGAAAGTTCGCATAAAAAGTATAACTTTTCTGCCAAAGAAGTAAACGTGCGATCGCTCTTAATATCCCGTTCCATTTTCCGCCGCACTGCATACAAATAAACCCGCGACATATCTACAGGTTTACCCGCCTCAATATCTGGCAAAGCTTCCAAAATTAACTCTGTCATCACCGGACGACGGGCAAATCCAATAATTGCGGATTTCCCATTACTTGTTCAACCGTTGCAGTTTCCGTTTGATGCGACAACACCAGTCGAATTTGCTCGTCGTTAAATTTCTCCAGTTCCAGCACTTCAAACTGCGGTGTTTCTCCTGTCAGTTGCTTAGTAGATGCTTGCAACTCGGCATTGAGTAAAGCACGTCCTTCCTTAGCGTCGGGAAAATGTTCGGTACGACAAGTCAGGATAACTTTAGCACCGGGAACCACCACTTTTGCCAGTTCCCAAAAGTTATTAATCATCTGCTGACGGTCAACTTTTGCTGCCATTTCGTCAAAACCATCGAAAATTAGCAGCAATTTACCCATGCGGTTCAGCTGGTCAAATACTTCGCTAGTTAAACGGATATTATGTTGTGTAAAAAAGAACCCCGCCAAAACGTTCTCAACATTTATCGCTTTGGCAAAATCCCGCAGCGTAATTACCAAAGGCAAACGGGGACGCTCAATACCACGTTTTTGGGCATCTCGGTAACGTTGCAATGCCACCCAAGCATAGTGGAAAGCAAACCAAGTTTTCCCCGTACCAAATTCTCCTAGTATAGAAATATGCTCTTTGGCGGGATCGTCCAACCACATATCAATATAACCATCAATCCAACCATCGCGATCGCCATAGTGACTGATACCGATGCGCTGTTTAGTATCGGGGTCAATTTCCTCTTTTGTGCAAGCTAAAGGAACGTATTTTGTATCTATTTGCCGTTGGATAATTTCTGCTGACAACCAATCGAGATAATCGCTGAAATCAGCATCTTGGTCAATCAGTTCGTCAAAAGTGTAACAACCTAAGTGGCGATTTTCCTCCTTTTCTACCTCATTTTGCGCCGCTCGTGCAATCCGTCTGGCTGTTACTAACCAACCTTCATCAGTTCTCTGCTGCTCCACAGAAGAACGCAAAACAGCGACATCCTTGAGTCCAACTTCGCCTTCAATTCCCCGGATGAGGATGCGGTCATATCGGTTACGCCGTGTTGGTACATTGATAATCCACTCAAAATATGAATCACCCCAAATTTCATACTTTTCAAAGCGATAGCCCAAGGTTTCAAACCAGCCGCGCATTTGTTGAGCTAAAGCTATGGCTCGACATTGATTGTCGGGAGATGTTTTAGCCTCCAGCAGTGCGGGGGAATTTTGTGCAGCCAACCGCGCCATTTCTGTACGAATACCTTCCAGCGTCGGCAATCTGTCGAGTAGTTCTTGGATATTTACAATGTGTTTTTGCAAAGAGCCAATTTGCTGACTCATTAGTGTATCTGCTGGGTTGCGAGTGCGTTTAGCAACTTCCGCAAACACAATATAAAACGCGGCAATTTCCCGTCTAATGTCAATTCCCAAACTTCTAATGTCATCACCCAACGAATATGCATCAAGCCAAGCATCAACCTCAGAAAGCAAAATTGAGGGGTTATTATGGTAAAATGCTTTGTGGAAAGCCTTTTTTATGGCTTCTTGGCGAAAAAGTTCTAAAAAAGGCTTGGGTTTGCCAACACCATACTCTACCAATGTGTATGCATAAACCCCACTAAAATCTGCTGGTGGATGCTCTGGGTCGAGGTGAAACTGCTGAAGTAATTTAATTACAGTCTCATTGCGCTGAATCTTTTCCTTAATTAAAGGATTAGCGATCGCAATAATCGCGTTGATGACCTGTTCTGGGGTAATTATCATTAGTCATTAGTCATTAGTCATTTGTCATTAGTTATTGGGCATTGGGCATTGGGCATTGGGCATGGGGAAGATATTAATCTCTACTTCCTAATCTCTCTCACTCCTAACTTCTAACTCCTCACTCCCCACTCCCCACTCCCCACTCCCCACTCCCCACTCCCCATTCTTAACTAGAGCGATTGTTTTCTAATCCTGGGATTTGTTTAGAAAACAATTCGTTAGAGTTAACCTGACCATCTGAAACGACAGAACGTATGCCCTCTAAAGCAGCAGGAATGGAACGCGGATCTATAAAAATCACCTTGCTGCTATCGCTTTTACCAATTGTCGCGCCCATATCGAGATAACCCAAAGCAAACAAAACTTCCACTGCTTTATTAGCATTGGGGTTATTGTGGAGCTTTTGGGCAATAATTTCTGATGACTCTGCGATCGCCTGGGCTTTTAAAACCTGTTGCTGACGTTCTGCTTGAGCTTTCAGAACGATCGCCTTTTGTTCGGCTTCAGCTTGCAAAATTACCGATTTTTGACGAGCTTCCGCATCCAAGATTTGTGCCTCAGCTTTACCTCTGGCGCTATTGACAGCAGCTTCGCGATCGCCTTCAGAAGTTAAAATTGCTGCCCGTTTGCGTCGTTCTGCCGACATTTGCAATTCCATCGATTCACGCACTGCCTGAGACGGAATAATATCTCGCAGTTCTACCCGTGTCACTTTTACACCCCAAGGATCGGTAGCAACATCCAAATCCTGTAATAAAAGTTCACTGATGTGGGAACGAGCAGTAAAAGTTTGATCCAACTCTAGTTGTCCCATTTCAGCGCGAATTTGAGTCAGCACCATGTTTACCATTGCCGACTGGAGATTTTCTACCTTGTACCAGGCTTTTTCCATATCCACGATGCGCCAATAAAACACTGCATCCACCTCAATGCCAACGTTATCGCGGGTGATGCACTGTTGGGGAGGAATATCTAAGACTTTTTCTTTGATAGTTTCTCGGTAGACAACTCTATCTAAGAAAGGAACAACAAAGTTTAGTCCTGGTTCCAGTTTTTTGTTATAACTACCCAATCTTTCCACCAAAGCTTGATTACCCTGATTGACAACTTTCACAGAACCTGCCACAGCAGAACCACCAAGAGCTAAAAATACTAGTAAAAAAAACTGTTCCATTGTAAATCTCCTAATTTTAAATATGAAAGAGGGAGTAGGGAATGGGGAATGAGGGAGATGAAAGGGATGAGGGAGATGAGGGAGCAGGGGGAGATGGATAACTCCTAACTCCTAACTCCTAACTCCTAACTCCTAACTCCTAACTCCTAACT